>JBMTIN010000054.1:0-7796 GCA_049437345.1 Candidatus Marinamargulisbacteria bacterium | reverse complement strand
CCCCCAATACAGTGAGTATCATAATAATACGTTATTTACTCGAATCAATCATCAGAAATTACAAGAGGATATGTCCCGATTTTTTTCGCTTCAAAATGTGATATCCGCGTTTATGGCGGTTCATTTTAGCATGGCTGATATGATGGCCAGTATCGGTGCTCAATTGGGCGAATCTGCCACGGTGATGAATGCTACCAGTAAGCAGCGGCAAAAAATAATGCAATCATTTAATGCGTATAGTGGGGGGGTCAACGAATCGGTGAATACACTGATGGAATTATTTGAAAAAACCATTGAAAAAACCAATGAAGCGCGGTACCAAACAGCGTTGACACAAATTGATTTGGAATATGCCGATGTGGGCACGCAGTTGGGCAATGCATTTTTAGGTAATCATTACGAAATTAATGCTGAAGAATTACGGGCCGAATTGTCCACTGATTATTATAATATGTTGGCTGAGAATCGATTAAGTATGCAACGTGCTATGGTGGACATACCCCATTTTGGCACCAACATTATGCCCAGTCAATTTAGTCATATTCTGCTGGGGGCCGATGGGAACCCGTATCAAACATTGTCAAATCAGCCACTTACATCGATTCAATTGTGGTCGAAACTCGTGGGGTTGGGAGTGTTGGATCAATATGGTCATATTAACGATGCCGTCATTATTGATGATATTGATATTGGTACGGTGTTACCTGGCAATGCATTTGGTGAATTTAATACTAATAATAAAGAATCGGAACGAATGAAGCGATGGGTAATAACGCAGGCATATCAATGCTCTATTAATCCCGTCGATTATGATGCCATTAATCATGCCATTCAAACCATGCTAAAGCAACACCAGGAAAACATATCGACAGCGCCGATATCAATGACGACGTTTGATACATCTCAATACTTATACAGCCTCATGGATATGATGGCAAAAACGTCCGATCAATCGTATGCGGTAAATGCCAATCAAGATCGCTGGGCCAATCATTTAACCAAAGATGCTTTGATGGCATACCGTTCCTTAATAATAGACGATCCATTTCCCCCATCGGGGAGTACGGACGGAGGGATTTCTTGGGATACCTACTCCGAGGCCGATCGATGGGAAATAGCGAGGGTATTGTATAATCTAGAAGATCAAGGCACTTATTTTTCAATGTCAGAATTAAATACAATATTTGATGATGTGTTGCCAGATCCATCGCATTCTCAAGATGGAAGAAACAGATTGGTTGAGTATTGTATTCAACAGAAATACATTGAATTTAGTTATCTTAATGAAAAATACTTTATTAATCCATTGAGTAATATTCATTATATTGAAAAAGATACGCTTTGGACAAAACTAATCAATTTGAATTTTATTCATACCAATGGTCAAGTGAATGATGCCATATTTCAGGACGATAAGGGGCAATTTTCGTTTAATAAATATAATGATGTTATTAATCAGCTGAAAACGACGGTCTATAAAAACGCAATTAATGGCGATGGGTATGCGGCGGAATTAACCAATTACTTGCATGCAAAAACGGCCACTAATGCGTTGCATTTAACCACAGATGCGTCGGGGGCGGATGGCCTCGGTACCGGGTTTCAACGCGTGAATACCGATATGATGGCCATGGCACGTACTCACTTTATGCTCATGACAGCGGCTCGGAGAATTTATATGGTATTGATAGCATCGTATACCCAGTTTTTTGAAAAAACAGCCACTCAGTTATCCGAGTATGCCACATCATCATCGCATTATGGCGATGCTCAACAATCATTAATGGAGTCTCATATTGGGTTGGCCGAACGTCAATTAGCCATCATACAATCGGATACGACAGGTATGGTGGGTCGTATTAATGAATTGCATAAGCAACGATTGAATTTAATCAAGATGAAAGACCCCACCCTTCGAGGATTAGATATTGCATCGAAGTGGTCCTCCATGGCCGGCGCATTGTTAATGTTAGCGCCCACGGGACTTACTCAGTTTTTAGGAATTATACTATCAATGGCATCGTCGGTACTTAGTTTGGGTGAATCATGGCGAGGTTACGACTTGGAGCAAACATTAACCCAGAAAATGGCATCGTTTAAAGATGGTTTTCCGTCACTTGAGACATCATTTTATCAATTGTTTCCGAAGCCTCAATCCGGGGGGCTTAGTACCCAGGCGGGTGAATTCACGGTATCGGTGGATGATTTACCGCGAACCGTGGTTGATTACACAAATGCGCACCAGTACATTAACCCTAATGATCCCAATGTGCAGAATTTATTGAATACACGTATATTTCCTAACGGCCGTCCGGGCGATCCCCGTGACGTTGTAATGGCGATTCATCATTTTATGGCGGATCATACCACGTATGTGTCCGATGGGAATACGGATGATTGGGCTTCGGTGGGGGCGGTTGCCACATCGTTATCGGGCGATTGCGAAGACTTAAGTAATTTAGAACATAGCTTGATATTAGCGGCTTTGGGGCCGGACATGGATCCACCTCCCTTGGCGCATGCCGCGTACGTCACAATGAATAATGAATCCATGGGCCATGTATATTTGACGATGGAACTTAATGGGCATCCGATGGTATTGGATCCATCGCTAGAATCGGGGCAATTAATGTCATTGGTTGATTATCAAAAAAAATATCAGGTGTCCGATGTATTAACCTACACCCATAACCACACCAATGTATTGAATTCCCAGGCATTGGCCACGGTTCAAACGGATGGTTTTTTAGGGGATGTTTTGGAATTTTTAGGTGGTGTGGTTAACGATGTTTTTGAATGGATGGTTCCCGATGATTTTTTCTCGATGTTTATTCCTGATGTCAATGATTCGTCGCTTTTTGATGACAAGTTTCAAACACGAGAGGGAGAATCGGACGAAGATCAAGTGGGGCGGTTTGTGGGTGATGCGTTGGATCTTATGTTAACAACATTTACGAATAAAATGGGGGCCGAGAATGATTGGCTGGGCGAGATGGGGGGGTTTTTAGGTGATATAACGGCACAGGGATTAAGTGCGATTATTCGCCCCTTGGTCATGGCCTTTGCTCCGGGATCAACGGGGCATAATGTGGCGGCTGAAGCCATCAACTTATTGGGCGATGTTAGCCATGCGGTATTGGGCGATACGTTTAAACCAGATCGTCAAGAAATGGTGGATTTACTTAAACATAAGACTCAAAATGCAGAAGAGCAAAGCCCTACTGAGGCATTAAATAACTTGCGTGATGATTTGAATATGGATATTGATACCGGAAACCAGACCACGGTGTCCGCCGGGGACGGCGAAATATTGTCCGAAGAATCGTTGAATAAGTATCATGCGTTGGGTACGAATTATCCGTTTCCGATGTCCGGAAATACGGGGGGCGTTGATTGGGATCAATACACCGATGCGGATCGTCGAGACATAAGCCATATTTTATATACACTTGAAGACGAAATGGCCTATTTAACAGAGGCTGAATTGGCAACTATTTTTGATGTCTTGCCAGAACATAAGCGTGCTGGTCTGGTGGATTATTGTCGTGATAATGGGTATATTAAATATAGCTTTTTTACCCGCATGTATTTTGTTAACTCGTCTAAGATTTCAACAAAATGGGTTAATTCAGAATCAATTTTAAATGCACTCCAGAACCATGGACTGGTGGATGCCAATCATCGCTTGGATGTTCGGGCGGTTCGGGCCATGACGACGGTACCTTCGGAGCTAAAAGGTCTGTACGCTGGACTTAAAGGTGGCGATAAATTAGTGAATGACTTAATGGCCGACTTGAAAGCCAAATGTGCAACCTTAACACCCCATGATTTAAAAAGATACGCCACAGAGTCGATATCGGGAGATACCATATCGTCTCAAATTATTTTTAATACGTTAACATCTGCCGGGATTCTGAATGGGTCTCATCAAGTGGTTCCAGATCAAGTAATGGGTGGCATTCCTTCGGCGATTGAGGCATTGTACAGCAATGTTTCTGATGGTAAAGCATTGGCTAAATATTTGACCAGTGAATTGCGTGTATGGAGTCAGTGGGTGTGGCCACCTCCCCATAATGCACAACACACGGCGTTTTCAACCGATGCGGGTGAATTTGTATTAAATGAGCCCCTGGACGCTCCAAATCAACGGTTATTTAAAACCGCCACAGGGCACTCTCAGGGAATATCTACCAATATGGTGGGACCTGTACAGGAATTATTAAAAAAATACAAAGGATATCTTAATAATGATTATTTGACATTAGATCATGGCAATGCTTATCTAGCCTCAGATACAGAAAACCAACGACTTATGTTAAATCAATATAAGTTAGGGACGTATAAAGAGACGATTCGGACCATGCAGGAACAGCTTCGCTTTGCGTTTATAGTTACAAAAATTTTAAGTGATGCGATTGCAACATTGGCCGCACGTTTAGGGGATAACGATAAAATTAAATTTGCTACCGGGTTGCAAAAAATATTTGAATCCAGTTTTGCCCCGGTGGGTGTTATGGTTCAATTGCAGGATTATTTATTATCGCATCATGAAACGGCGGTGAATCATAATTTTGATGTGAATAAAATTCGTTATGAACGCGAGGTGGATGTGGCCTTTAAAACAGCCAATATTGATCCAATGATCTTGATCCCCCAATTTGGTCAAGTTGTTGCAGCCAATATGGGGATATTTCAAACCTTGTCCATGTATTATGATACGTGGGGAAACAATCCCTATACAAATTATTATATTCGGGACGATTTGACGATGGGGGATACGGCTCAGTTCACTCGTTTGGGACAGCGTTTTCAGGAAGTGTCTACAGTGTCTGCCCCTGTCACATTTGAATTTATAAACTCAAGCGGTAATAAACCATTAATCGTGTCAACAAAACAATTGGAAGAGTATCGTCAAGAATCATTGGATGTTCTTCGCTCGGCGTCAGAATGGCCACCATTAAAGGTGGGGCAGTCGTTGTCACTCATGGGGTCAGAGAATCAACAACAATCGGTGGACTACAATCAATTTAATTTATTTCGAAATCAATTGGTTCAGCAGGGTATGTCGGCGCAGCAATCGGTAATGATGGTGATGGCGACCACTAGTTATATATCATCATTGGCCAAATCGTTGCGGGGGGACAATTACGTGTCATCGCAGCATATATCGGGGATAATGGATGTTATTGAACGAGAAATTAACCAAAACTTAGATGATTTGGGTCGTATACAGTCCATGCAAGAACAGGCTGTTTCGTTAAATAATCAAAAATTTGATTCTTTAAAACGGGTGGAAAAAGCGTGGTATGAAGCCCTATTTTTTGGCCTTTATTTTGCCACTCGGTTTATTGCGCCATTTTCATTTATTGGGTTTATTACGGTCAAAGCGTTGGCCAATATGTTTCAGGGGATCATGCTATCTTGGGGAACAAAAAACACGTTAGAGGATGAACTGAATGATGTCTCTGATACACCGTCACGTTCTGTCAAAAAGGGATCTGCAACCGCGATTGGCTATAATAATGGTCAGGGAGGAACCATTGATTATTCGGGGATTCGTCAGTGGGAAAATAATCAAATGGGAAGCAATACATTGAATAATATGGTGGTGGATTATGGAGGGAATACCAATATTGGGTTGGGGCACAAAGGGGTTAATTATTTTCAGCAAGCCGAACAAAGCATTTTATTAAAAAAATTATCGGTGCAGTGGAATTTAATGTTAACATCGGGGCAATCAATAGCTGAAGCATATCAACGTATTACTGAGGATTTGGGAGGGGCCACATCGACATTAGGGTATGCCAATGCATTAAAAGCACAAATGAATTTAAAAAAGAATTTAATGAATAAGGTGTTGGACAATCGGTTTTCGTTGGCGGGGCAATCCACGGGTTTATTCAATGCCATTCAACGGGAACGATTTGAAACATTTCAGCAAATATTAAAAGTGGGAATCCTTCAAGCTGCGCAGGGGTTGAATCAACGACGATTGCGGCAAAAAACTAAAAACATGACTCAAAACCCCACGGGGCGAGCCGGTAAGTTTGGGAATTGGGCTACGGGCAATACCATTGGTTTTTTTGAGGATTTATTTCGTTTGATTGTGGGTGGGGTGCGGCGTGAGCAAATTAAGAACGACCAAGCCGAGTATACGAAGAATAACGCGAGTGCGTTTTATAACACTAATGCCGATGACACGTTCACATTTTCGTCTATGGAACGAGGTTTATATGTGTCGAATGTGGGCAAAGCCAATCAAAAAATTAGTGGGGATGCGGTAAAACAAAGAAAGTATTACAACAGTTTCTTTAGTAAGGTAGTTCAGAATTTAATTGATAAATGGGAACAATCGGCACAGAAGCAAGGAAAAAAAGATCTTCAAGGGGATGGTGAACGCATAAAGGATCAATCGGAATCGATACTCAAATCACTTATGTCCAAAGAAGGCGTTAACAACCCTCGTGCCATAAAAAAAATGACAGAATTTTCGGCTTTTTTATTGCCATCCGAAAAGGCCAAGGTGGGGGTTGGGTTGGGGGCTCTTTGGAATCCGTTACGGTCTATTTTGGGTACGTTTTCAAGCAAAGCTCAACGGTTGGCTGGCACATCACATCAACAAGAACAATCCACCAGTGCCTGGGCATCGATTCATCGATTACATAAGCAAATGATTAAATATGGCGGTTCTGAATTGGCCGACGAATTTGATAAGCAAATCGGGGCGCTCAAAAAAGAAATCTACGATCTTCATCAATTAAATAAACATCCGAATCAAAAAATTGTATCGTTGAACCACATTGAAAAGGTTCAAAACATTTCAAAAGGAATCCACCGGCTTGTGGCACTGGGCAATGAGTTTGACGATTATCGTCGTCAAGATAATGCCGTATCCAGAGCCACAAAAGTAATTCGGAACCCCCATTTGGCGCCATTGTCTAATCTTGCGACAAATATTGATCATTTTGCATTGTATGCCACCGTGGGGGTATCGGGAGCCACCCTTAACAAGGGAATAAAAGAGATTCAAACAGCAGATCATGTTCGGTATGTGAATGCCTTGAAATGGGTTCAAGATATAGCAGAAAAAAATCCGAAAAGAGTGTATCGAAATTTAGGTGAATTTTTTACAAAAATGAGCCATAATGCGGACCAATCAACGGGAGTTCGCAATTTTTTTAATAAGGGTCTAGCACCTCAAAAGACAGAAACACATAATATATTCAGCAAAAATCAATCGAATATTAGCCATCGTTTAATAACAGACCAATTAACCACCCAATTTTCCGATTTAGCCAAACGCATATTGGCCGGGAAAGAGACGGGAACGGGGTCTGTTGTAACGTCTTTTATAAAAGATAAAGATATGCGTCTTGTTTTTAACGGCCAGGATGGCCTGGTTGATATGGCCATTCAAATGGGCAACTACAAAGGGGCTAAACGGTTGTTGCACCACAAGAAAATAAAACAGGTTATGGCCAATTATTTAGTCAAAGATCCAGAATTTGCACGAACGTATGCCGAGGCGTTAAATACACTTCACGAGGTCGAAAAAAATGATCCTTCGCACCGTTTGGGTGAGGGGGCGGTATCACGGGGTGTTACAAAGCCACTTCAGCGGTTTATTGGTCGTTTTTTACCGGGAATGGCACATGATTACGATGATCGCTTAAAGGGAATTATCGATACTGCGATGGCGGGGATAACAACGTCTGAAAATAATAGTGACGATAACACGAATAAGATTATATCGTTGGTGGCCTTTGGACAAACCCTAAAACAGGGGGGGCGTCAGA
>JBMTIN010000053.1:0-7822 GCA_049437345.1 Candidatus Marinamargulisbacteria bacterium | reverse complement strand
GCCTTGCAACCATATGATCATACAATTCACCCATTTTTAGATGAACGTGCGGTGGGGTTTATGGAGTTGGGACTAACAAAGGCAATGCGTGCCCCAGTGATGGTAATTACGACATCAGGGTCGGCGGTGAGTAATTTACTGCCGGCGGTAACTGAAGCCAGTTACGACGGGTATCCGTTGGTGGTTTGTACCGCTGATCGTCCCAAAGAATTGCAGGGAACATCCGCGAATCAAACCATTGATCAGCGGGGAATATTTAATCATGTTTTAGCCGAAGTAAGTTTGGATTACCCGAATGACACGGGCGTGATTGAGGATATCAAAATGGCGCTTTTAACCCAACGTGAGAAGGGGGGGGTCATTCATATTAATATTCCGTTACCGGACCCTGTTCAAACGCCTTATCATAGTTGTTCGGCATCCATTGAATGGCCGTCATCATATACTTCGAAACCATCGGTGAGACCAATGGCGGCATCGCCTCGCCCAGAATCGGTAAATCAGGCCATTTCAAAGGCAAAAAATGGAGTGCTATGCATTGGAAAATTAGGGCCGTGGGTGATTCCTTCAGAGGTTCCTGCATGGGTTGAAACGTTGAGGTGGCCTACCATTGTTGATGGCACCCATCATTCATTAAAATCGATGCCCCATGTCGCCCATTGTGCTGACGATGCGGTGGATAATTTGCTGACTCATAATTACGATATAATTTTATATTTAGGCGGGGCTTGGATTAGTAAAAAAATGACACAATACTTGAGTTTAAATGCATCGTCCGTTATTCATGTGAGTGACGGTGAATTGCCCGTGATGCCGTTATCCCACCGGTCGTATCGGGGGGGGTATCAAGCCATTCCCCAGGTAAAGTCGTCTAAAACTGCTGTTGAGAGGGTGTCAGCCGTGAATCGTGGCACGGATCAGCGCATGCGGGGAACGCTGGATACAACCCCTGAAATGGCGTTTGTGCACCGGGTGTTGACACATCGAAACACTTCTTGCATGGACTTATTCGTAGCCAATAGTTTGCCGATTCGTTATGTGGATCAATGGCCATTAACATCGATTCGGCAGTTGCATTGCAATCGCGGGGCCAGTGGGATTGATGGTAATATTGCGACCATTATGGGGCTATCTTTGATTGCATCGGATGGCCCATTATTAGCTATTGTGGGTGATTTGACGGCGTTATATGATTTAAACGCCTTTATGTTGATGTCGTATGTTCAGCGGCCGTTATCCATTATTATATTAAATAATGGTGGGGGGGGGATTTTTGATCGATTGCCGATAGCGCATGTGTACGATCAGTTTGAGGCGCATATTAAATTATCTCACGATCGTAAACTAACCCCTATTTTGCGTGCCATGGGCATAAATGCCACACAAATAACAGACAATGATGTGCCACAGCTCACATTTGATCATCAGGTAATCGAGTATTGTTCAACCCCATAATTAATGAGGGAAGCGCTTAGTTTGAAAGAATAATATTTGAAAATAATTGTTCAATTTTTTGGTAAAATAAGGCGGTGCTGGTGTTGTTTTTGATGGTATGTGAGCACATATTAATGTAGTCATGACTGCTGGGTTGATGATTTAAAATGGGGGTGTTTTTTGGGCGACGTTTGAGAATGTCATCTGTGGGAGAGTCAATACAAAGGGTATGATCACATAGGGGATCCAGACCTACTTGATGGATTAGAGCCCCTTCAATGATCACAATAGACCGATTCGTTTGGTCAATAATACGTTTAACATGGCAGCATATTTCAGGGTGGACGATGGCATTTAATTGATTTAAATAATCGGTGTTATTAAAGACAAGATCGCCCAATGCGGATCGGTTAATTGTACTATTCTGTATAATTTGATCCCCAAATGTTGTCATTAATGCGGTTTTAATTGCCGGCATTTCAAGAATACGATGACCAATAATATCACAATCAATGTGTTCAACCCCATGAATATGAGCACATATCCATTCACAGGCCAAGGATTTGCCACTGCCAGCACGTCCGGTAATGCCAATAATTATTTTTTTAGACATAATAAGAGGGCTTTTATGAAGGCCTTGTTTTGATGGGGGGTGCCAATGGTTACACGGATGGCTTGGGGGTGACCAAAGCTAGCCATGGATCGAACAATAATGCCTTGTTTTAGTAGAAATTCACATAGTGCCACCCCATCAAAGTCATGAAAATCAATATAAAGGAAATTCCCTTGGGAGTTGGGAACGGTGACCGCTAAGGAAGCTAATGCATCCATTAAAAATGTGCGGCCTTCGATATTGTTTTGAATGGATGCTTGAACAAACGATGTGTTTTTTAATGCAAATGCGGCACAATCCAGTGCTACACTATTCACATTAAACGGTTGGCGAACCTTCTGTAGGCCTTGAATAATACGTTCATTGGCCATGGCGTAACCCACTCTTAAAGCGGCCAGGCCATAGATCTTTGAAAATGTTCGGGTAATAAGTACGTTTGGGTACGTATTGATCAAAGACAGACTATTTGGATAATCACTGGCGGTTGAATATTCAATGTACGCTTCATCCAGCACCAATAGTGTAGTAGGGGATAGGTGATCTAGTAAGGCGATAATATCGGCATGGTTGACGTAGGTTCCCGTGGGGTTATTGGGGTTGGCAATAAACACAATTTTTGTTGCTGGAGTAACATGATCAATGAGAGCTTGGATATCATACGTATAGTCGGTCATGGGCGCTTCGATATATGTGGCTCCGGTGATTTGAGCTACAAACTTGTATTCAGAAAATGTGCACGTGGAGCTTAAAATTTCGTCGCCGGGAGAGATCATGGCCAATGCAATGATTTGTAAAATTTCATCACTACCGTTTCCTAAAATAAGTTGTTCAGGGGTGATATTAAATTGACGGGCTAATGCTGGAATAATGGGGTGTGTCGCATAATCAGGATAGTGTTCAACCGTTGGGGAGATATCCTGAAGTGTGGCTGCAGGACCCAGAGGATTTTCATTTGATGCTAGTTTGATGATATTACTAATGTTGTATTTTTTTTGAATAGCGGCAATGGATTGGCCAGGGGTATAAGGGGTGATCGATTCAATATTCGAATTAAACATAACGTGACTATTATAATGCAGATAGTGGCTTTTAAACACCTTGAATTTAGTCCTTATCACTTGGTCTATAATATGGATTATATTTTTGATGATTGAATGATTATTAAAACTAAGGTATTTTAGTAAATGTTGTGAGGAGATTTTAGTTTATATGACCGCGATTAATTTTATGCCATTTTTAAATTCATCGACATTAGGTGCTTTGAACGATGTTGCCCGAAGTTTTAAGCCACTGTCGATTTCGGATCATGTTCAGTCTGTTTTGTCTTGCCTGTCATTGAATTTAGATAATGAAAATATCCATGCGTTTATGACAAAATTTTCAGACTTTTCAATTAATTTTTTAGCCATGCAAGTTAGTGATAACGCTGAATCTTGGATGGGCGGACGAGGATCGTTAGTACCCCAATGGGAAGCGTTAAAGGTGGCCTATTCACATTTGCCCAATAAGTCTATTGAGCTTCAAGACGCGTGGGTTGGGTTTTCTCAGCAGGTATCGAAACATACGCTTATCCAAACATTTAATTCAGAAAAATAAATCGTTAAATGTGGGGAAACTGTCCTTCTTTTTAAGGCCCATGAGGCGTGGTGTTATTTACATGTTTTAATACATCCTATTTTGGGAATATAACAATAGATTCCAAAAATAAGGGTGATATGCATGCAAAAAGTCGTTTTATTTGTTGCGATTGTGGCATTATTTGGTTGTTCAAGGCCACCAATTAGTTCAGATGATATATCAATAAAGACGTTTTATTTTTCGACCAAGAAAGGTGGTATATATGAGTATTCGGATAGTATAAGAAATGTATCCTCACTTCGACCACATTCAATGAATGTAAAACAATCATCTCAGTCTTTATTTTTAGCGACAACACATGCGATGAATGAGTTTTCGGATGGGCGTTTGGTTCAAAATTATATGCCCGGTGTTGATATGGCCTCTGCGGTAATGTCGTCTCAGGGCCATACGGTTTATTTTGTAAATCAGTCGGGAGAATTGTACCGTTATAATACGACAGACCGTGTGGCTACACGCATAAATATTGATCCTATTTATCCACTACCACGTCAAATGGTGGTGGATGACGAATATGGTTATATTTATTATCACGATGGGCAATGTGTGTACCAGGTGAATATGACCACCAACAAAATTCAGGCACTAATTGACACGCTGCTACCCATTGCTTCATTGACATATCGAGCGGCAACACAGCAATTATACTTTTCGACATCAACGGATGGACGTATTTATGGGGTGAATATTCGCGATAAGCAAATGTATTTATTTTATAAAACCATGTCGGCCAATGGGACATTCCTTTCAATAAATCCCGAGAAAAATCAACTGTATTACTCACGAAGCAATGGCCGTGATACGGATATTAATGCCATTCATTTTGTCACAGGTGAGGTGCATCATGTTGCACGGTTATGGAATGTTAATACATTAACAAAATTTAGTTTTTAGGCTGAGCCCAAGAAAAAAGGTTCATTTTATTGGCGCCACCCCAATGAGCGATATAACGGTAGGGGGGCCGGGCCGAAAAAACATAGTAATGCCGGTGGTTATAAAGCAGCCCCTGCCAACCCGTGACTTTTAATGTGAATACGAAATAAGGCCCTTTAGTGGCGGAAATCCATTCGTTCAAATCATCGCTAATCGTATAAATACTTAAATATTGAGTTAGGTTGTTGGTGGCATCCTTTTGAATTAATACGGGTACTTTTATGGCCATGTGTTGCACCGATAAATCCGTTCTTATCAGACGAAATGATTGATCTGAAATGTGTTGGAGTACCGGAATAAGAGAAAAAGTATCCAGCGTATTTTTGGTATAATAAACCCCTTTTGTTCGGGTGTTTTTACCGTCTAAATAATAATTAAAAACAACTTCTTCTTGGGCGTTTCTGTGCCCGGTTCGGGTATCATAGGCTAATTTTTCAATCAGAGGGGCATTACGGGCATTGAATGTGGCACTCATGACATCGAACGTGGTATTAAGTAATAAACGGGATTTCGATAGAGGCGTGTCCACCGTTACGTCCAGCCCTGTATTGGGCATTGATTTAAAGGTCATGGTATAGGGAAATGTCTCGTTTGTATTGGCATTAAATAGTTTTCCTTGAATGGTGTAAGACTTAAATTGATTGGTGGAACTACCGGTCAATAATTGATCGATGGTTGTATCATCGGATGCCATTAATACGAAGGGAATTAATATAAAAGAAAGGATAATATTTATCATAATTTGGGGGGTCTCCTTGGAAAAAAATAGGGCGTTTTTTTCTGATATTCTTTGAATGCAGCGCCACGTTTTTTTAAACTCAATCGTTCAGTGAATGGGCCGGTGATGTAATATGTGGTAATAAAAATTGTGATTGGACCAATCCAGGATATCCAATAAAAGGGATGTCCGATGAATAATACTGATATACCTACCCAAATCATGCATTCAAAAAAATAGTTAGGGTGTCGACTCCATTTCCAAAATCCAGTCGTGCAAATATCAGAGGAGATGCGTTTATGACGGTATAACTGAGTGTCAGAAAGGCTTTGGCAAACCATTCCTGTTCCCCATAATAACAGGCCGAAAATAAGGGCCATTGGTTGAAATGGTGCTGTAAACATTAGTGGGAATACTGTTAGAACCATAACCGCTTGTAGTAATGCTTGAATCAACCATTGTTTGAGCATAGCAACAATAGTTGATGATCGAGTGAGTGAGCCGTAGCGTGAATCATTATGTGGTGTAATAATGCGAGTTATAATAAGAAAGCCGGACAAACGTATTCCCCAAAGGGTCATGAGTAGTAGGGGAAGGCTTGAGGTTAATGCCCGGTCACTTGTGGTTAATAGTGTCAGCGTGGCGCTTATGGGAATACCCATTCCCCAGAATGCATCAAATACGTGGGGTTTTTTGGCCCATAATGCGATAGGTAATATAATAAGAAGTCCCAATAAACAGGTGGAAAATGCTTGAATAAAGTAATCTAGAAGTATCATTTTTCAATAAGGAAATGATGGTTTTGAATGTAATCACATTGAAATCCCGCCGCACAATAATGAAAATAATAATGCCAAGTTCGAATGAATGATTCGTCAAACCCAAGGGCCTTGATATCCGACTCTTTTTGATGAAATGCCACATCCCAGGCATGCAAGGTGGGGACATAGTGTGCCGTTATGGGGGCGTCGCTTCCCCATTTAAATCCCGCGGTTAAGGTGACGTTTTGAATCAACTCTAAATAGGGTAAATGGCCGCCAGGAAAAATATACTTTTGAATGAAATCCGGTTTTTTCATGTAATTTTTGTATCGTTTTTTTGGAATCATAATGCACTGAAAAGCCGCCTTTCCGGTGTGGGTTAATAAATGATAGCACTGACGAAAGAAAGTATCGAGATATTGGTGACCAACGGCTTCTAACATTTCTACTGAAACAATACGATCATATTGACCAGTTAAATGACGATAATCCATTAATTTAACCTCAATTTTGTTATCAAGATGACGCTGATTGATCTGTTTTTTTACAAAATTATATTGCTCTTCACTGATAGTTACGGTTGTGACGTGACACCCAATTGTGGTGGCCGCGTGAATGGCCAAAGCGCCCCATCCGGATCCAATTTCAAGAATTCGATGGTGTGGCTGGACATCTGCTAGGTTAAGGATTTGATTAATTTTATTTATTTGAGCATCTTCAAGGGATTGTTTTTTGGATTCAAATATGGCGGAGGAATACACTTTATGTTTGTCTAAAAATAAGTTGAAAAATGAGTTGCCAAGATCGTAATGGGCATAGATATTTTTTTTAGCCGAATTTACAGAATTATTGCGACGGTAATGTTGGATTCGATTGAGTATGGTATGCAGTCGAGTGATGGGTGGTTGAGATTGCCCAACGGATTCATTTTTAATAAATACCATAAATACATCCGTTAAGTTGGGGGTGGTCCATGCGCCACGGATAAAGGCATCGGCCAGACCCATGTCGCCTTTGATCATTAGTTGATAAAAAAATGAATAATTTGATACATCGATTGTTGCACGCAATGTGGCTTTGGGGTCGCCGTAAGTACGGGGATCACTATTAGGTAACGATAACGTTAAGTGGCCCACGGTAATCTTGGATAGGTAATTATGGACTATTTTTTCACATAACCTCTGAATCAATGATGGTGGTTTTTTAGAAAATGATAGTGGCGATTGAAATCCCTTATTTTTGTAGTGCGGTAATTTATGCTTAAACTTTAAGATGCTGGCTTGAATTAATATCCGAGGAAACGTCGTAACGGCGGTCCATATGAATTGAATTCCCATTCTTAAAAATGGCGACGATTTCATTTGAGATGTTTTTAAATTCAGTGTCGCATTAAACATTTTTTGACATCCTTTAACATAATTGATTGTTACGTTTATATTACAAAGGTTTCGTGAAAATACAAACTGATAGGTGCCATCGGTTGTATAAAAGGGAGACACGTGAAAGATTTTTTGATGATTAAATTCAATTGATGTCCCGTTTAATACCGGTTCATGGAGTAAATACAGATGTTTTTGACCATAAGTATTGTGGACTTCTGCAATAATACTCACAATATTATTATCCGTATCCAAAAAATAAAAAAAGGATACAGGGTTAAAATTTATATTAAAAAACCGGGGTGTTGTTAATAAAAAAATGCGATCAAATGGGGTGTTGGGCAAA
>JBMTIN010000052.1:0-7909 GCA_049437345.1 Candidatus Marinamargulisbacteria bacterium | reverse complement strand
GTTGGCAATGAGTGTTTTTTGCACCAGTTTTTATAGTCATTTGGGTGAAGATCAAAAAAATGAGTTTTTGACATAATTATTTCAAGGTACGTATTATCTTGACTTGCGTCAACATATAAATTAAGTCATTATTTATTTATGAGAGTTAAACCTACGTTTTTGTTTGTATTTGTTTTTTGTTTAACCTCGCATGTCATGTCGGAATCGTTATCCAATCTCGACAAACAAGTGAATGCTTCATCCAAACGGTCGGCAACAACGTCGTCATCACGTATTTATAACGAAAAAAGTGGGTACAATACGAGTGTTCAAGTTATTGGATCTGAAAAGAAGTTTAATCGTGTCCGATTTTCCCCAAATATATTTGTTGCTTGGCAATCACTATATATTATGGCCCAGACGTATGATTTAATTAGTCAATTAAAGTCAAATGGGTATGTTCAGTTCGATGGCACGTTGAGTGAGTCTGTTCGTGATTTGTCCGTGCCATTGACCCCAAACTTAGTAATCAATGAATCCGAAATTCGCACGCATTATAAAAGAAAGTATTCATTGGATTGGATTGTCAATGAATTAGTTAGTGTTGGCGTTTTAACTAATGATGGTTTTTTAACGGATACGTCGTCTTTTTCAGATACATTTAATGAGAAAAATTTCGATGTTTATTGGCCAAAAATACGAAAAATTGAACTTAATTTTTCAAATGATACGATAGCCGAATCAATGGCCATGGAACTATTTCGGTTAATAAAAGAAGCCTCGTTGGTTGTTATTGTGACTCAGGAGGAAACGACACGATATCAAAGTCGAAAAGATAACTTTGTGGATGGTTTTTTTGATCAATTGGGCGGATCAATATTGGGTAATTTATTTTATAAAGATAAAATTAGAACAGTAAAACAAAAGATAGTATATACCCCAAATACAAATGTGTATGATTTGTTTTCAACGATTGAATTTGGGTTCGTTTCAGCTCCATATGCGAAGGGTGCTCGAGGGAATTTAACATTTTATGGGCAGTCATATCAAAATAATATGGGCATTCATTATGCGAAGGATAAGCAACTATCTCATGTTGGCGCACGATTGGTTTTTTATAACCAGCAAAAAAATTATATTCAAGCGCGTAAATTACAAGCACGGGGTGTATTGATATCTTGGGATGAACTTCGAGAGTCGGCCAGTCGTTTGGGGGTATCCTCAATCCAATATTCTTGGGCACACCTTGGCATGTCATATGATCTTCAATTGTCACTGGGCTTGGCGTCAAAGTTTTCAACCAGTCGATCGGATATGCAATTGGGGCCAGCGTTTAGATTTGGTGGAACATATCACTTTATTTCACATTTATCAGCATATTATGGCGTAGAGGCTAACTTTGGATTAAATTTTTTAGATGAAGAGAATCGGACCCCATGGGTGATGTCGCGTTACTTTTTAGGTGTTCAGACGGGGGTGTCCTCGTTTCAATTGAGGGGGGGGTACGAATGGTGGGTTATGGGCAGTAACAATTATGTTGGATTTGATGGAATGACAATAGGTTTGGGCGCAACATTTTAATACTTAATAATGTTTCGAATTAGTATTTTCATTTTAGTCGGTATCGTTCATTTAATGGCCGGCGATATTTACTTAGATGCCTTTCATGGCATTCAGAATCGACGTGTTTTTTATTATGAGCAGGCGTATGGGGACATTGATTCATTTCAGGTGGGGGTTGTTCAGTTTAAGGAAGAAATCAAAGATAATGTGTATGACTTTAAATTGTATAGTATATCGTATCGACGTTATGTGACATCTCAAGATTATGGGGTATTTTATTCATTCGGGGTTCGTAGTGGTCCTACCAAGGTTCATCGTTTGGAAAAAACTGAAACGGAGTTATTGATTATGCCGTATTACGATGTGGGTGTTAAAGCACGTTTATCCGATCGGTGGTTTCATACCATCGGACTAGAGGTCGGGTATCTGATGTTGTATACCGATGATATTAATGTGCAGTCTATTTTAGGGTTTCAGGTAACCCCATCTTTTTCATTTGGCTATCGTTTATAGATGAGCCCAGTTATAGATTAAAGTAATTCAAAATTTAAATTTTGTAATCGATAGGTGAGGGCAATCACCGATACCTGAAATGTTCTGGCTAGATCTTCCAGCACATCGTGATCGATTTCTTTTTTTGTGAGTGCAATTTCTTTTCGAAGAAATGCCGAAGGCATTAAAAGTTCAGCCGCAAATCGGTTGGCTTCTCGGTCAATAGGTAGTACCTCGCCTTCTCTTCGAAAAATGGTTGTTGTGTCTTTGTGAGCTTCAGTTGTAAAGTGATCCAAAAAATGATGTCCCAATTCATGCGCTAAGCTAAATCGTTGTCGCGTTGGCATATGTTCTTTATTAATAAAAATATTTTTTTCATTCAACGTATTTTCAATAATACCCGAAATGTTATGGGGGAGTTTTTGATAAAAAATAGAAAACCCCTCTTTTTTTGAGATGTTGGTTAAATTAATGGGCGGTGATTTAATTAGATGTTGCTTTATCACCGCTTGGGCCATTTTTATCGGCCGCTTAAACCGCTTGGCTTTATCACGTTTTATCATATTGTAAATGGTCCCTTGATTTACGCCATAATGTTGTGCTATCTGAGCGTAGGTTAATTTTTGATCTATCATACTAATAATGTCGTCAAGTTGAATGTTTTTCATGTCAGAATTATACACAATTAAAAAAATGACGTAAATAGGTGTTTCTTTGAATTGTTTTCAAGCGATAAAATAATGGATTTTATTTGAAAGTCAATATTGACTTTGGTAAAGTGATATGGAATTATATATATAACAAAATATTTTCTAGGGGGTGAGGTCTATATCTTTAAATAAATTAACATAAAATGGGGGAGGTCATAAAGGGGGTGGCTCAAGTATTGGGCCATCATGGTGCGATTGAAAATGACAAGATTTTTACAAATATTTTATAGTAAGTATTGTTATGTGTATCAGTCCAAGGTTGTTATTTTGGATTATGATTTAGCGCGTTTCTTAGTACTTGATGTGACAGATATTACCGCCGAGTTTTTACAAATGCCCATGGCTTTGCGGCGTTGGTATGATGTTCTATTAACCCCAAGAGAGCGGGTGTGGTTAATGGCGGATCGTCCGGATTTAAAGGGGTATAGGCCTCGCATTATTGAAGATATTGGTTTATTAAAGTTATTACCAGCATTGGATACTCCGAAGGCCCATCGATTACATACAGATTTGAAAGGGTATATTTTGGGTTCTTTACGAACCAACGGGGGGTGTTCAATGCTCTGAGAAAATAATCACCGAATGGTGTAATTGGGGCGGTTGCTACCGTCCCATTATGTTATTTTATGAGACATGAATTGCATGGCATATAATTTTGAGTAAAAACCATTGGCTTTAATCAACTGATCATGGTGGCCTTTTTCTAAAATTTCCCCCTGATTTAACGCCATAATTTGATCCGCATTTTGAATGGTTGATAGCCGATGTGCAATAACAATCACGGTGCGTTTTGCCAATAGGGTTTGGGTGGCTTGTTGGATGGCAGACTCATTCAGGCTATCAATATTGGCGGTTGCCTCATCTAATAATACCAGGGGCGCCGGGCTAGCGAGGGCCCGTGCAAAGCCAATGAGCTGGGCTTCTCCCGCCGATAAACTCTGGCCAAATTGATTTAAATCACTGTGAATGCCTTGGGGAAGTTTTTTAATAATATGCATGGCGTTGGCCATTTCAAGCGCATGCCATACCATTTCATCGGTAATTTTAGGGTTTCCAAGTGTAATATTAAAGGCCACACTTCGGTTAAATAACTGGGTATTTTGGCTAACCGTTGAGATATGGTGTCTTAGCGATGCTCGGTCAATGGTGGCTAACGATAAATTATCCAGCTGAATAGTCCCTTGATAGCCATCATATAAGCCTAAAATTAATTTTATAATGGTGCTTTTTCCCGACCCTGTTGGACCAACAATGGCCAGCGTTTGATGGGGGGGTACGGTAAATGAAATATTTTTTAAAATGGTTTTTTCAGGATGGTGAGGATAGTGAAAGCAAAGGTTCTTTACCGTGATTTTTCCTTGAAATGTGGTCATATGAATGGGTTTTTTGGAGGCCACATCGGGTTCATTAAATAAGCCAAATATTTTTTCAAGAGAGGCTAAAGCATGCTGTAGAATAGCAAATTTATTCGATATTTCTTTTAGGGGTTGAAAAAACTTTTGAATATAGTCAATAAATGCCACTAATAAACCAATGGTGATTTGTTCCGAAGTTTGAAACCCCAGTGCGTAGCCAATCACAATCCCTAATGTAATACTGGCCATGGATTCAATCACCGAATATAGCAAGGCATCGGTGGTCACAGAGGCAATCGTCGCAGTTCGGTATTGTTTATTTAAGTCATCAAATTGAGTTTCATTAACTGCTTGCCGATTGCTTTGTTGAATAATCCCTAAACCTTCTAATTGTTCTTGAATCGATGCGTTTAATTGACCAATAGTGGCGCGAATGCGGTTGTATTGGGTGCGCAGTTGTTTGCGACAAATATTTACAAATAAAAATAAGGGCGGGGTAATAATCAGTGTGACTATGGTTAGTTTAATACTTAAAATACACATGGCAATTAAAATACCAATAATGGTTAATATATCGGCAATTAATGTCACAACACCAGTGGCAAAGCTATCATTTAGTGATTCAAGATCACTGGTTAATCGAGAGGTTAGTACGCCCTGTGGGGTGCGGTCAAAGTAACCCAGTCGTAAAGTCGTCACATGCTTGAATAGGTCGCGTCGAATATCGGTTACCGTATGTTGCCCAATGGATTGAAATAAAAATGACTGCAATGATCGTAGTGAGAATTCCGATAATACGGCCACGCCCAAGGCGAATGCAACCCAATGAAGGGCATCAAATTGCTTGTTTAAAAATACATGATCAATGGCGATTTTCAAAATAAATGGTTGTGCAATATGTGCCAGAGTAATGAGTGGGATGGCGGCCAAACTAATACTCAACCAACCTCGGTGACGTTTTAGATACCCAACATATTGCAAGAGGTATTGTTTATCAGAGCGTGGTGTTGTCATCAAGTTGTGCCTCCAATTGTTGGTATTGCCAGGTGGCATTATAAATGCCGTCGCGAGATATTAGTTCACTGTGGGTGCCTTCGTCAATGATGCGTCCATTTTCTAAGACAATAATACGATGGCATGTTTGAAGTGCCGAAATACGGTGCGCAATTAAAATGGTTGTTGGGGATGGCTTTTCTTCACAGAGTGCGGACACCATTTTATTTTCAGTGTGATGATCCACGGAGGATAGAACATCGTCTAAAATAAGCACATGGTGCGGGGCAGCGTATTCTCGTGCCATGGCTATTCGATGTTGTTGTCCTCCCGATAATATGATGCCTTTTTCCCCCACTAATGTGGACCAATCGTCGGGAAATGCTTCAATATCACAATACACACATGCCCGCTTTGCCGCCTGGTGGGCGATCCTTTTTGAGCGATTTGGGGAACTAAATAATATGTTATCAATAATGGGCATTGAGAATAAAAACCGTCGTTGCGGCACCATGGATATATGGTCGCGTAATGAGGTTACATTTTGCTGTGTTACATCATTTCCATTATATAATAATTGACCTTCTTGCAGGGGTTCAATCAATGAAATTAAATGGGCCAATGTGGTTTTTCCGGACCCGGTAGCACCAAAAATACCCAGTCGTTGTCCGGGAAGGATTGTTAAAGATATATTCTTTAATGCCGGCATAGATGCGCCGGGGTACATAAATGAGACGTCTTTTAATTCAATTTTTGGAGCGGCCTTTAACGGGGCGTATTTGGGGATTCGATATTGTGGATGAGGCGGGGTGTTGAGGATGTCATTCATGCGTTTTAACGACACAATCCCACGTTGAATAATATTGATAATCCATGATAATGCGGCGGTCGGCCATGCCAATAACACCAGATAGGTGCTAAATGCCACGAATTCACCAATAGTAAGGGTCCCTAAAATAATGAGTTTTCCCCCGTGATAAAGCAAGATAATTTGACCAATAGAACCAATGGTTGCAATAAAAGGAAACATCATGGATCGCACCCCGGCAAGAGAGATCTGCGTGGTTCGGTATTGAACATTATGACGATCCATTTCCGATATCATTGATGACTCGGCATTGTACGTTTTGATCACACTCATATTGGCAATGGCTTCAACAAAAAAATCGGTCATTGCGCCCAATTGTTGTTGTGATGTTTGAATAATACGATAGAGCCGTTTAACAAATAAACGAATAGCGACAAGAGCGAAGGGCACGGGTAATAATACCCATGCGGTCAATGTGGGATGAATCGCGGTCATTTGAATAATGACCAAGGTATAAATCATGGTGGTATTAATAATGTGCAAAAATCCAAAGGCGGACATTAATCGCAGGGCTTGAATATCATTGATCATGCGAGACATGGTATCGCCAATGGTATGAGATCGAAAAAAGTTGGGCGGGAGTGTGAGTAAGTGGGCATGAATTTTTTTTCTTAGATCGTATTCAACGTATCGCCCCGGAGTGAAGATAAAAATGCGAGACAATGTGCGAATAATCGCCAATCCAATGGCCAGTCCAATTAATTGGTATACCATTGGTTTTAAGTCATTCCATCCCTTGGTATTGTGGATAGCATCAATAATTTGCATAATTTCAAGGGGAATGAGTGTTGTAATAAACGTGGTTAAAATCAAAGCAATGACGCCGGCAATATACCAAGGCCAGTAACGACAGGGGTATGTTTTAATGAATAACCACATAATTTAAAGTGTAGCGTAGAGTTTGATAAATCAGAATAGAGCATGGTGGAATCTATAAATTTGAATCGGTTTCATGTACTATAAATGGGTAACAGAGATGGTAGGAGAAAATAAAAATGAAAATTGAAAAAGATTCGGTTGTTTATATTGCATTTACATTAAAAGGGACGGATGGGGAGGTGTTGGATCAGGCAACGGCCGATGATCCTTTACCGTTTATTATTGGGCAAGATCAAGTGATTCCAGGGTTGGAAAAAGCCCTGATCGGAAAAACAGACAACGATACACTGACATTAACATTGTCGCCAGAAGAGGCGTTTGGTGTGTATCAAGATGATTATGTTCAAGAAGCATCGAAAGACATGTTTGAAGACGCCGATGATTTAACGGAGGGGATGACGGTTGAGGTTCAGATGGATACCGAAGATGGTGATATGATGGCCATGGGAACCATTACTAAGATGACCAATGATGTCGTATTGGTGGATTTAAATCATCCGTTAGCCGGCAAAACACTTCATTATGATCTCGAGGTTGTTTTCGTTCGACAGGCCACACCTGAAGAGCAGGACTTGGGTGTTATTAACGATTTCGATGGGGAGTAATCTAAAACACTGGTCGTCTTTTTGATCAAAGGGTATTCTTTATATATATGAGGTATCAACGTTATTCCAATAGCGGGAATTATATGTGGTTATTATTTTTTGGGTTGCTTGTTTTTGGCGGTTTTAAAACATTATTTGCTATTTTTGGGTTAATATTGGCGTTGGTGATTAATTTTTTTCCGCTGATTATTGTTGGCTTTTTTGTTTCTCGATTTGTCCGGCGTGTCGGTCGAAATCGGTCAGTGAATGCCTCCTTAAATTATCAGTCGGCGGAGTATAAACGGTTTGTTGAAATCATGGTGCATATCATGATTCACGTGGCCAAGGCCGATGGGCGTATCGATGCCCAGGAAACACAGATGATTCGGCAGTTTTTTATAACTAAAATGCGGTTTTCAGGGGGGCAATTAACATGGTTGAATGATACGATTGATTCGGCGACTCAGTCGTCCGAATCGTTAACGG
>JBMTIN010000051.1:0-7940 GCA_049437345.1 Candidatus Marinamargulisbacteria bacterium | reverse complement strand
TCACACGACAATGAACTTCCCCCTTAGTGATCTATTCAATATCCAATCGAATATTTCCATCATCAATATAAATGGGTTCTCCAGGGTTCAAATCCGATATAATTTCAGGCGTGGTTAAGCCACAGCACGACGCACTTCCCACCACATCCGCATCGGACGTAATAATAAACGACGCACCCGTTTTAAGAATCGCCCCCTCTTTTTCAAAAGCTCCCACACGAATTTTTGGGCCCTGAAGATCAAAAAAAATGGCCGTATGTTTGCCAATGGCATTCGAGGTGTCCCGAACCAATTGAATATCCTTCTGTATGGCATCCTGAGACCGATAATGGGAGCCATTCAATCGAATGACATCCACCCCCTCTTCCAATATTCTGGTTAAATTTTCAGGATTATTTGTGGCCGGGCCCAATGTGGCGATAATTTTTGTTCGTTTCATGTTGTGTACGTCCTTAATATGTAGTCAAAATGCTGAATGCTCACTGGTTGAATGGACAATCGAGCCCCCTTTTGTACAACCATCATATCAACCAATGCACGATCTGTCTTTAATTGGTTTAATGAAATCATGGCCGAAAATGTCGCTTTATACTGAACATCCACCATAAACCAACGGGGGGATGACGGGGTTGACTTTGGATCGAAATACTTGGAATCGTCATTCCATGCAAAATGATCGGGATATGGGTCCGAGCAAATTGTCCCCAGCCCAACAATGCCCGGTGGCTTGGCATTGGAATGATAAATAAACACCTCATCCCCCACACACATATCATTCATCATAAAGTTTCGAGCCTGATAATTTCGAATGCCTTCCCAGGGCGTCCGCCCCTCCGCCTCTAAGTCGGCGATAGAATAGACATCGGGTTCGGTTTTCATTAACCATTTTCTGGAACTCATACGATTCCATGGTATCATAGTTATGAATCAATCCACACTATTTAATGAGGTTTATTATGTCAATCAAGTCCTATGATCATGCCGTGGCCCATTTTCAAGCGTTGTTAACTCAACAATTAAAACGGGTGTCAACACTGCAAAACACGTCGTCTTTTATTGATTATGCCCGTAAAGAAACCATTACCATTGGTATTTGCTGGGGGGATGGTATTGGCCAAGAGATTTCAAATCAAGCACAACGCGTCTTGGAACATTGCTTGCACGATGATATTGATCAAAATACCATCATTATTAAACCCATCCGTGGGTTAACTATCGAAAACCGAGTGGCCAACCGATCCGCCATTCCCGACGCTGTATTGGCCGAACTAAGATCCTGTGATGTGATTCTTAAAGGCCCCACAACCACTCCTCAAAAAGGAGATGGGCTCCCTAATATTGAATCGGCCAACGTGGCCATGCGCCGAGAATTGGACTTATTTGCCTGTGTTCGACCGGTCCAGGTACCGGAAAAAGGCATCGACTGGGTATTTTTCAGAGAAAATACGGAAGGGGCCTATATGTTAGGGTCTCAGGGCATCGACATGGCCGATCTTAGTATTGATTTTAAAATTATTTCCGATGTTGGGGCGGAACGGATCAGCCGCATGGCCTTCGAATACGCTAAAAAGAATCACAAGAAAAAAGTCACTGTAGTAACTAAATCGAATGTGGTCAAAGCCACCGACGGTCGATTTTCAGAAGTTGCCATGCGCGTGGCCAAAGAATATCCGGGCATTACCTGCGATGAATGGTATGTCGATATTATGAGTGCGAAATTAATTGATGAAAAACGACAAGGCGATTTTGAAATATTTGTATTGCCCAATTTATACGGCGATATACTCACCGATGAAGCCAGTCAAATTCAAGGGGGGGTGGGCACCGCTGGAAGTGCGAATATTGGGACTCAATATGCCATGTTCGAAGCCGTTCATGGGTCCGCCCCCCGCATGGTAAATGAAGGGCGTGCGGCTTATGCTAATCCCTCATCAATGATCAAGGCCGCCAGCATGTTATTACGTCATATCGGGCATGTCTCTCATGCGGATGCCATTGACTTGGCCCTGGCTAAAACCATCGAAGAACACGGAACAGGACTTACGGGTCACGCCGATGGCATCACGGCCGCCACATTTACACACCATTTGATTGAATACTTGTAATCCCCCTTTTTACAAATACTTCAATTCGTAGTCTCAGGTAATTCAGGTCGCTGTTTTGTTAATACAATATTCTTTTCTTTGGTCAGTGCTGGCGCCACCTCGGCTCAAATCGTCCATAAAATGAGTACGCCGCTTAATACGATTGCATTACTCATTGACCCCATTAACATCCCAGAATTTACAACAACCAAACACACCATACTCAACGAAATTCAACGATGCTCTAGAGAATTAAAAAAACTATATGATCGATTTCATCATTTAGACCATCAACAGAAAGATACCCATTTATTGCCCGTAATACACAGTATGACCTCTTCTCCATCCAATATCACCATTAACAGTGCTGTAAAAAACGATCAGCCAATAAAAAAAACCGCCGCCGAGCTTATTCGATTATTATTGGATGTACTGATTGAAAATGCGCTGGATGCCAACGCCTCGCACATTACTATTGATGGTCGCTTTGAATATAATTATTGCCAAATTATGTTCACTAATAATGGGCCACCATTACCATCTGAAATTACCCATCTCATGCGATTTGGCCAATCAAGTCACCGCGATTCCCCGCATATTGGCATGGGCTTATTTTTAGTCCGTTTAATTTTAGAAAATTTAGATGGCTCTATTTATATCCACCCCAGCAATAATGTTGCGCTTACTTTAAAAATACCTCAAACTAGTCTATGTTAAGTCCAACCTCTGTTTTAATTATTGATGACGACACACTATTTGCACAGACACTTGCAAATCAATTTCAATCAATCGATTGGGTACCCACCGTAAAAACCTCATATGACGATACCCTTCATTATTTGCCCAAAGCCCCAAGTATATGTCATTGCGTCTTGGATTTAAATATTAATAATCATAGTGGACTCACATTAATCCAACCTATTTTAAATGCCCACCCTTCATGTAAAATACTCATTTTAACAGGGTTCGCCAGTATTAATGCGAGCATTGATGCGATAAAACTTGGTGCCGTTTATTTACTATCTAAACCATGCTCATTTTCAACTATTTTAAGCAAATTTTCACACTGCGCTCCAACCAAAGAATTGCCGATACCCCCCCATCCTTTGATGAAATTGAATGGGAAATTATCCAAAAATCATTAACCAGTAATCATTTTAATATTTCAAAAACAGCCAAGCAATTGGGCATGCATCGGCGAACACTTCAACGGAAACTAAAAAAGAACCCATACTTCAATTCGTAGTCTCAGGTAATTTAGGTGGCTGTTTCGTTAATACAATATTTTTTTCTTTGGCTAGTTTTTCAACAGATGTTCGTCGAATTCGTTTAATCATGACGGGGGCATCTGGCACATTTTGATACCTATTTCTTGTACTCACGGGGACTTTTTTTATTTTTTGAACCACCCCCATACCCTCAACAACACGACCAAACACACAATACCCCGGTTGTGCCGAAGATTTATAATTTAAAAACGTATTATTGGCCACATTAATATAAAACTGATTGGTCGCACTGTGAGGATCATTGGTTCGTGCCATGGCAATCGTCCCAACCACATTACTTAATCCATTATTGGCTTCATTTCGAATCGGTGCATTGACATCCCGCTTTTTCATGTCAATATCAAAACCGCCCCCTTGAATCATAAAACCGTCAATCACACGATGAAAAATAGTATCATCATAAGCCCCCTTATCCACATACGTTAAAAAATTAGCCACGGTTTTAGGGGCTTTAGATTCATTTAATTCAATAATAATGGCCCCATAATTTGTGGCGATTTCTACCAACGGTGTCGATTGACACCAACCGATCAGGGATCCGACCATCAACCAAATTGATACCCCCCAACAACCCAATAACTTCATTGAATTACCCCTGGATTCGACACAATCTGAAGTATTTCTGAAAACGAATCAGCCGCCAAGCTCGCCCCACCAATTAACGCCCCATCAATAGAAGGTTTATCGAGTAGACTCTGAATGGTTTCTGAATTTACCGACCCGCCATATAAAATAGGAATCCCATCGCCAACCACATGTTGAATAAACGCGTGAGCTTCCTCGGCAATATCCGGGGTAGCGGTCTGACCCGTACCAATAGCCCAAACGGGCTCATACGCCACATAAAATAAATCATCGTATTCGGATACGACATCCAATTGATTCGAAATAACTGATTTTACTTGACCCGCATTACGCTCATCAATGGTTTCCCCAACACATAAAATTGGCACAATACCATACCGCTTGCACAAGGCCAGTTTATCTTTAATCATTTGATTGGTTTCAAAAAACACATGCCGTCGCTCAGAATGCCCCAGTAAGGCATATTTCGCCCCACAGCTTTGCGCCATTTTGGCCGAAACTTCACCGGTATACGCCCCCATATCAAATTCAGAAATGGACTGCGCCGCTACATCGCCCCCCACCAATGTACTCGCTAACGTATGCAAATAACAACTGGCTGGCGATACAATCACATCGACGGCATCGGTGGCGGATAACGCCTGATTCACCCCCGTTACCCACTGAGTCACCTCTGTATAGTCTAAATTCATTTTCCAATTGGCTACAATAATTGGTTTCATAACCATCCTCCTTCGTTTAATGCCATAACTAATGCTATCATACCAGCTAATTTCATGATGATCACCCCGGTAGGAGCCAACACCCATTGAAAATAGTGCGCGTATAAAAAAGCTTGCGTCACACCTGAGAATACCGATGTCCGGTCGCCACCATAACGTCCCCGCTGCATGGCATGAAACACCGCCACCACGCTATCGCCAAAAATAGACCAGAAAAAACTGTATACAAATACTGTCATGAACATGCCAATTAAAACGCCATATACCCCAATATTCGATAAATACATGGTCATTAACCCCAATGCAATCACAATCCAAACCCCCGGCAATGTTACCGCACGCAACCCATTTAAGGCATGTTTATCGCATAGCCGTTGAATATTGGGGTGTGATTTATTGGGCTGTGACAATAAGGGAATATCACGCAACTGTCGCTGAATTTCTTCCGATGATGCCATCAAGGTTTGGTATGTCCCACTAATCGAGACCGCATAAAAAATAGTAATGGTGACCCCCCCCAAACCCACACCAAAAATCATTGGCACCGAATACATATCCCCGCTAAATGGGCTGAGTAAAAACGCCCCCAAAAATAGTAACACACTGGTCACTATTCCCGACACCGACGACAACGCATTGCCAATGGCCTCCAAACTACTGGCCATTTTTGATAATCCCGTCCCCATTGGGCGATTCACTGGCGTGGGTGTAGCATCAAGTACCGGAATAATTTGATTTGAAATCAATGCAAATAATTTAATGTTGCACGCCACCACAATAATCGACAATCCGTAGATCATCACCATCATCAACCCAATAATATCCAAGGCCATATATAAACTCACCAATCCCACCAATAGAATAAGCGTTACCACCGCATTGCCCACCAACCCATTAAAAAACGATGAAATTAATACATTGGTTGATCCAAACTGAGCCTGTCGTGCAATAAATTGAATCGGACGATGATTTGACGATGTCAAATAGTGTGTAAAAAAGATAATCCCAAGAACCGTCATTGCCATCAATACCACCATCAAATTAAACCGTACGACATGAATTAAATCCAACCAGTAAGTACTAAAAATACCACCCATGAGGGTTATTGCAATAATAAAATAACCCACCTCTAAAAAAATATTACGTTTATTTTTTCGACACGCAATAAATACCAACGCCCCAACCATTCCCACGCCGGTTAAACCCACCACGGACAATACCCACTGCACCTCTGGAAACCCCAATAGTGATGCAAATGACGTTCCATCCAGTGTTTGATTTAAACAAATAAAAAACCCTCCCATGGCAATGAGCCACGAGCCAAAAATATCCAAATAAAAGCCCCCCAATGAGGCAATGATTGTCCCTGAACTTCGCAGTATTTTTGCTGGATGTGTCAGGGACTCACGACCATCTGTCACCATCGATAACTGATGTTCCGCCGCCGCTTTATACGCTCCTCCAGCACTTCGAAAATAAAATGATACCACCAGTACCCCAAAACAGATGCTCACCATAGCCACGGCATCCAATTGATACAAGGCCAGCACCAATAAGGCGGTTGCCCCCCCATAAAATGCCAAATTCAAATAAATTCCCGATACCAAAATGCGCTGAATTAACGCATCTAATTGATGATTAACGGCACTCAGTATTGCCGATAACGCATTTGTAAATACACTCAATAAAATAAAAATAAGACCAAAGAAAAAAAGAATCGTAACGTCAAAAATAATTATGGGGCCCCAAAGGACTGATTCCATGACCCACCAGCCAACCCCCAAAATGATAACATTTGTTAAAATAAAAAACTGAATAAGAATCCTTAATAGCCGCGCATTAAACCCCTGAATACTTTGACCCAATAACCCCAAAAATGATTCCGTCAAAGGCTCCCCAAGCGGCGCCATTCGAAACCGACGAATTCCCCAAAGTGCCACACTCATCGCTAAAATACTCAATAATCCAATCAACCCTATCATTGTCATAATAATGTCCTCAATTTCATTCCTGTATACGATTCTATCATCTTTTTATAATCGACTTCATTTAAATTCATATCTTCACTAACTACCCCTTCATTTTTTAATAATGAAAAACAAAACCAGGGCATCAAATCATGCGTCGATGCCGGGCCATTTAATTGGTCCAGGGCCGTTGTCATTAATTCAAATAGCCCAGGATTCTCCATGTTTAATGGCGTCATGGTCTGTATAATCGATACCATATTATACGCTAACGCCACCTTTGAGTAATTCGTTTTCAATTGATTGAATGACTGAATATTTTGTGCATGCCGTAACGTATACGCTGTTCGCCCTTGAATCAAATGCACCGTCAGCCAATTAAAGGTGGTGAGCAATGCCCCAAACCGTGGTTTTTTAGATTGAGCGTATTTAGCAAAGGTACGAATACGACCGCGATCTTTTGTAAATAACTCCACCAACAAATCACGCTCAAATACCGGATTCACACTCAATACAATGGCTTCCGACTGAATCATAACACCCAGGCAAACAACATTATTATTGTTGTAAAATAAATCAATTGCCCAATAATATCCAACGTGGTTGAAATAAATGGGGCCGATGCAATGGCCGGGTCAATCCGACAGGCTTTTAGCAAAATCGGCAAGGATGCGCCTAATAACGAGGCCAATCCCATATTTAATACAATACTAATGGCCAAACAAAGCGTCATGATGAGGTCATTTGATACCCCATACACATACATCGCAACCACCCCTGCAATAACGCCCCCAATCACACAACCCACACCCAATTCACGGCCAATCACCCACACCCTCTGTGACCGATCCATGGGTTTAACGGCCAGCGCACGCACTAAAATCGTGGCCGATTGATTCCCGATATTGCCGCCCAAACCCATTAACAATGGGACAAAACTCAACACAAATGGTAACGACACAGGGTATTGACTCAGTTGCGTGGAATATCTCAACATAATTCCCGACGCAATGATCCCACCTAAAATCGTCACAAACAACCATGGCAACCGATACAATAATGGGTACCACAATGCCCCCTCAATTAATTTTTCATTTTGAATATCCTCCCCCAGGGTTCCTGATAATTTCAACATGTCTTCCGTCGCCTCTTCAACCACCACATTTACCACATCATCAATCGTAATCACCCCCAAAATCACGCCCAAGTCATCCACAACTGGTAACACAATGGAACGAAACTTTTGAAATAACTGCGCCACGACTTCTGGATCGTCATGAACATGTACTTTAA
>JBMTIN010000050.1:0-8096 GCA_049437345.1 Candidatus Marinamargulisbacteria bacterium | reverse complement strand
TTCCAATGATTTAAAAATTACGGCCACATTGTCCGATGGTACAATTATGGGGGTTGAGCATCATCAGTATCCGGTGATTGGCATGCAGTATCACCCTGAAAGTATTTTAACAAAAGAGGGCAAAGCTATTATTCGAAATTTCGTGCACCTTTAATTGGGGAGTTTATAATATTTTTAATGGCGATTATGCAAATACCGTTGTGTTTCACCGATGATTCAGGGGAACCGATGTCCGTTGACTTCCAGGCGATTTCAATGTCTGGGATTGGATGTATTGCTCGCTTGATGTTTTGTGTTGTCGTTATATTTTCGGCGCGTTTTTAGTGGCCATGGTGCAGGTGGTATCAATGCCACCTCGGGTGTTATAAATGGTCGTTAGGGTTAACCATGCGGGATTCAATAATTGGGTTAAATCAGAATATAATCGATGTGTCAGATGCTCTTGGTACATCCCCACATTTCGGTAGCTGGTAATGTAATATTTTAATGACTTTAATTCAACAATGGTATTGTTCGGTTCATATTCAATAATAAGTTGTCCATAGTCCGGCAATCCAGAAAAAGGACACACCGCTGAAAATTCATGAGTGCGATATGTGATTTTTTGAGGATGTCCATCGTAGGGGAACGTTTCAAGCAAATCAGCACGAATGGCGGATTCTTCGTCAAATGGTAATGTGAGTCCTTCAGCAATAGGCATAACAGTCCAATTATCTTGAATGGGTGAGGTGTTGTCAAGCGAGACAATATTCAAGTGAAAGGGTTGCAAAGTCAATATTTTTTTGTAAGAATAGTAATACATCGCGGGGTGGAGCAGTGGTAGCTTGTCGGGCTCATAACCCGAAGGTCGCCGGTTCGAGTCCGGCCCCCGCTACCAACTTTTTTGAGGCACACTTTAAACGTTCATCATAGTCTTTTTTGAATACGAATTAAGGTGCTGCATCGAATACTAAAAGTAATGAATTGGGAGACGGCCATGATCCAAATAAATGCCAATGGGGTGGTAATATGTTGGTAAAGAATGATGACCAATAATCCATGGATAATGGCGCCAATAATAACACTACGATTGGCGGTTTTAACATACCCCATGGCGCCAAGAACAGGGTAGCCAATCATGGATGTAGGGAGGTGTAAAAAGGCAATAATTAGCATCCAACGAAATAATGGCACGGCATCTGAAAACGCCGGGCCCAAGATGAGTGGGATCAGCCAAGGGGCCATTAAAAATGCCAAGATACATCCAAATGTATTCAATCCCACGGCCGCACTGATTATTTTTTTGACAAATGATTTGTTTTTAGTGCGAGAGATATATGGGTAAATAGTTTCAATGAGTGGCGTGTAAAAGGTTGTTATTGCAAAGAGTAATTTTTCAGCCCCACCATAGAGTCCAGCTTGTGCTGGTGTAAGTAGAATTCCTACAAAAATAACATTGGTATTTAAGTAAATGGCAATGGCAATGCGCGATAAAAAATATTCAAAACTGACGTGAAGTAACGATTTTATTTGATTTAGTTGAGGCCGTTTAAAAGCAATGTGTAAACGGTTTCGTATGATATAAAATGCCACAATATCCACCATAATATAACTAATGCCCCATAAGGCATGCACCCAAATATAATCGGTATGTGATCGAATCAACCAAAAAATCAGTCCAGTAAAACTAGCTTTTGCAATAAAATTAAAGAGTGCAATGTGGCTCATTTTTTCTAATCCCTGAAATAAAAATGTGGGTAAAAATGCATTTCCAATCACAATTAAATAGGCCGATAAAAAAAGAACATAGTGGTCTCGGAAGGTGGGAATTATAATTACCAGTCCAGCCAATATCACTCCCCCCACGAATAATAATCCTATTTTAATGCTCATTACTGTGCTAAATAATGAAGATACTCTGGCTGGGTTGGATTGATTCATTGCAATCTCTTTGGTGGCCGATAAGTTAAATCCGTAATCGGTAACGAGCGTTAAGTAAATCATGGTGGCTTGGGCCATCATCACCAATCCAAAAAAATTGGGGCCCAGTACACGGGCTAAGTAGGGAATGGTGAGCAAGGGCAATACATAGTTACTGAGTTGTACCAGGGATAACGATAATCCGTTTTTAAGTAATTTTTTGTAATCGTCGTTTTTAAGCCATTGGTTAAATAGACGCAAAAAAGGCATCGAGTGTGGTCTCTATTTGACGGTGTTGATCTTCGGAAATGGCCATTAATGGCGGTCGTGTTGACCCACAATCAAACCCAATTAATTTGAGGGCCGCTTTTACTGGAATTGGATTACTGGTTATAAATAGGGCCTCGCATAATGGGGCGAGTTGATGGTGAATGGTTCGTGCGGCGGACATATCTCCGGCATGAAAGGCCGAAATCATGTTGTTAAGCTGTTCTCCCGCAATATGAGACGCAACCGATACTACACCACTGGCTCCCGTCGATAGAAAATCGAGGGTGAGACCATCATCGCCACAATAAATATGAAAATCAACGGGGCACGCATGGCGAAATTCACGCATCTGATCGACATCTCCCGCCGCTTCTTTAAGGGCCACGATATTGGAAATGGCACTGCATTTTTTAACCGTATCGGCTGTCATATTAACCCCTGTTCGGCCCGGAATATTATATAACATGATGGGTAATTGCGTTGCATCAGAAATGGCTCGAAAATGATTATAAATACCATTTTGGCAAGGTTTGTTGTAGTAAGGCACCACTTGCAGTGTGCTATCCATTCCCAACTCTTCAGCCATTTGAGTGGACTCAATGGCTGTTTTTGTGCAATTGGAACCTGTCCCGGCCATCAGATGCACTTTCCCTTTAAAATGTTGAACTGCCAATTTGTACAACTCATATTCTTCAGTGTGTGATAATGTCGGTGATTCACCGGTTGTACCGGTTAATAAAATGCCCGTGGATTTATTTTGGATTAAATAGTCCATAAGCTCAACGGCTTGTTTATAATTAATGGTACCATCGGAATTAAAGGGTGTTACCATTGCTGTAATAATCGGGCCAAATTCAATCATGAACTCATTATACGGAATTTGAGCGAATTGAAAAACAAAAATATTTTCATCAAAATAAATATAGTGGCATGTATGTGGACATAGTAAGATAAGATTAGGTGATATAATAATGAATGAATTGGGGGATGTCTAATTTGTTAGGAAAGGATATGCAATCATGCTTGATTTAGAATTAATTAGAGGGGTTTATGAGCAATATCGCGTTCGTTATAACGATATAAAAAATACCATGTCGGTGCCACTGACATTAACCGAAAAAATATTATTACTGCATGCGAAACAACCGTTAAATAAAGATCTTAAACGTGGGCATACGTATGTGGATTTTCATCCGGACCGAGTAGCCATGCAAGATGCCACCGCGCAAATGGCGTTGTTGCAATTTATGCAGGCGGGCCAACCTTGTGTCGCCGTGCCTTCAACGGTGCATTGTGATCATCTAATTCAAGCCAAGGATGGCGCGGACTCAGATTTGGCCTCAGCTTTGGATGCCAATAAAGAAGTCTACGATTTTTTGGCATCGGCATCCAATAAATACGGCATTGGTTTTTGGAAGCCTGGGGCGGGAATTATTCATCAAGTGGTTCTGGAAAATTATGCGTTTCCCGGCGGACTCATGGTGGGAACCGATTCACACACACCCAATGCCGGAGGTTTGGGCATGTTGGCCATTGGTGTGGGCGGCGCCGATGCGGTGGATGTCATGGTGGGCATGCCGTGGGAATTAAAGTATCCCACCATCATTGGGGTTAAATTAACGGGAACATTATCGGGGTGGGCGTCTCCTAAGGATGTGATTTTAAAGCTGGCGGGCATTTTAACCGTCAAGGGGGCGACCAATGCCATTGTCGAATATTTTGGTGATGGTGCAACGACATTGTCGGCCACAGGAAAAGGGACCATTTGCAATATGGGGGCTGAAATTGGGGCGACGACCAGTGTGTTTCCATATGATCAGAAAATGGCCGAGTATTTAATTAAAACGGGACGGTCCGAGGTTGCTCAGTTGGCCAATGGCATTGCCCCTATTTTGACACAAGATTCCGAGGTATTAGCTGATCCTGAAACGTACTATGATCGTGTGATTGAGATTGATTTATCGACGCTTGAACCCCATATTAATGGGCCATTTACACCGGACTTGGCCACGCCTATTTCAAAGTTTCCGTTGGAAGCTAAGAAGCAAGGGTGGCCCCTCACTTTAGAGGTTGGATTAATTGGATCATGCACCAATTCGTCGTATGAAGACATGGCCCGTGCCGCAGCTGTCGCGCAACAAGCCGTAAATAAAAATTTAGTAGTTCATTCAGAATTTACTGTGACACCGGGGTCTGAAATGATTCGTAAAACAGTGGCACGTGACGGGTTTTTAAATACATTTAATGCCATTGGGGGACAGGTGTTAGCTAACGCCTGTGGTCCCTGTATTGGTCAATGGGATCGTCATCGTGAGGACCCAAATCAAAAGAACTCCATTATTACATCCTTTAATCGGAACTTTGCTAAGCGAAATGATGGAAATCCAAACACTCATGCATTTGTGGCATCTCCCGAAATTGTGACGGCCATGGTATTGGCGGGCCGTTTGGATTTTAATCCTTTGACGGATGCGTTAACAACGACCGACGGTCAGTCGGTTATATTGGATCCGCCCATGGGAGATGAATTGCCAACGGCCGGCTTTGATGCCGATGACACAGGGTACGTATCGCCAGATGCAACGGCCATGTCCGGGGATGTTATTATTGATCCTTCGTCTGAACGATTGCAGCGTTTATCACCATTTGAACCCAACCCCGTGTCGGCATTTGAGTCGTTATCGTTATTAATTAAAGTGAAAGGAAAGTGCACTACCGATCATATTTCAATGGCGGGATCGTGGTTAAAGTATCGCGGTCATTTAGATAATATTTCAAATAATTTGTTGATTGGTGCGACCAATGCTTTTAATAATGACATTAATTCCGTAAAGTCACCCAATGGTGGGTACGAAGCGGTGCCTTGGGTCGCCAGAAGCTATAAGGCAAAGGGTGTGGGAACCATTGTGGTTGGGGATGAAAATTATGGGGAAGGGTCTTCCAGAGAACATGCGGCTATGGAACCCCGGCATTTGGGCGTTCGTGTGATTATTACCAAATCATTTGCCCGTATTCATGAAACCAATTTAAAAAAGCAAGGGATTTTAGCTTTAACATTTAAAACCCCTTCGGATTATGATCGTATTCAAGAAGATGACCAGATGTCGGTTGTCGGTTTGGCTGAATTTTCAACATCGTCCATACTATGGTTGGCGTGTCGGCATTCGGATGGTACCATCGATCAGATTGAATGTTGTCATTCTTATAATGAGACTCAAATAGACTGGTTTCGTCAGGGATCGGCGCTTAATGCCTTAAAATCAAATCATTGATAATTGGCGAGATGACATTGCAATGAATCATGGCATGACGTATAATTTTCGAGTGAAAATAATCGGCTTATGGTTGATTTTACTGACCTTTTTTTTGAACGCCGCTCGTTTAAAACAAATCGTTCAATTTGAGTCATATCCCGTAATAGATGATTACACGCCATTTTCTGTGAGTGTTCCGGCACATGTGAGGAGTCAATTTGTTCGATTTATTAATCCTAGAAATGGACAGAGTGCCGTGGCTCGTGTTCGTGATCAACAGGGAGATGGGTATGTGGCTAGTGATAATGTATCTAATGCCATTGGGTTAGGCGTTGTTAAAAGGGCAATATTGTATATAGAGGAGATTTATTAATGACAGTAAAAAGATTAAGATTTGCCCCGTCACCGACGGGAAATCTACATATTGGCAGTGTTCGAACCGCTATTTTTAATTGGATTTGGGCTAAATCATTGAATGCTGAGTTGGTATTGCGCATTGAAGATACCGATGCGGAACGGTCACATAGAAAATATGAAGATAATATTATGGCAGGATTAGATTGGTTGGGAATTACATTTGATGAAGGTCCTCACCAACCGAAAAAGGGTCAAACGTATCGGCAATCAGAGCGTATGGCAGATCATGCATACGGGGCCTCGATACAGACGCTATTAGATAATGGATCGGCGTATTATTGTTTTGAGACGGATGCTGAATTGGACAAAGAGCGAGAGCAAGCCGATAACGCAGGGCAACCTTATATGTATTCACGAAAAAGTTTGCAGTATACTCCGGCGGAAGTTCAAGAAAAACTTGCCCAAAATCACCCGTACACCATTCGATTTAAAGTCCCCCAAGATCAAACCATTATTATTGACGATGTGGTACGCCAACGGATTGAGTTTGATGCAAGTTTGATATCTGATTTTATTATTTTAAAGTCCGATGGTTGTCCTACGTATAATTTTGCGGTGGTGGTCGATGATCATGATATGGGGATTACCCATGTAGTTCGTGGTGAAGATCATATTTCAAATACGCCCAAACAACAGATGATTTATAATGCGTTGGGGTGGGATGTGCCGATTTTTGCACATTTACCGATTATTTTAGGTACCGATCGATCCAAATTATCCAAACGGCATGGGGCCACCTCCGTTATGGACTATCAAAAGGACGGTTTCTTACCTCATGTACTTGTTAATTATTTATCTTTATTGGGTTGGTCACCGCCGGAGGGAAAAGAGATACTTAGTTTAGATGAATTGATCGCATTATTTGACGTGTCTCGAATTAATAAAGCGGGGGCGGTATTTGATGTGGTTAAATTGACATGGATGAATAAGCAATATTTATCAAAGTTAACGGATGCCGAATTTTTAAGTCAAGTTGCCCCTTATTTAACAGAGCCGAATCGAACCATGACAAAATCATCTGAAAAAATAATATCTGTACGGGATAACGTCGAGTTTTTATCGCAAATCAATGATCATTTGGTGATTTATTCGTTAACACTGGAGCAGTTCTTAGAACGATTTCATCAATTACCATTTAAAAAAATAGAACGAGATGTCTTGACTGAAATCGAACATCGTTTATTGGCTCGGAAGATTGCTTGGACGTGGGATGACTTGGAGAATCTGGTGACAACGGTGTCCGACGTTATGTCTATAAAAAAGGGGGTTGTAATGAAAGCGTTAAGAAAGGGCATAACGGGGTTTGAATCGGGACCGAATTTATTTGAATGCATGTTGCTTATACCTCACATTCAATGGGTCGGACGATTAGAAAGCATAATGTATGGCACTCGACATCAGGTCATCGATTGATATTATTCAGTCATTACCCAAGCGAGTAGCCGAGTCTCATAAGGGCACATACGGTCGGTTTTTAATTGTTGCGGGATCCAATTTGTATACGGGAGCCGCGGCATTAATGACGGAAGCCGCCCTTCGGTCAGGCGTGGGGTCGGTGGTTGTGGTATGTACTCACTTAACGGGGCATGTCATTCGTATTCGTTGCCCAGAAGCGATTGTTATCGATGCGCCGGAGTCTCAGGGAACGTTTGATAAATCAGCGGTTGATATTATTGTAAATGCGATTAAATATCATAATATAACGGCGGTGGGAATGGGACCGGGAATGGGACAGATTAAATCGGCAGATGTTTTTTATGATAATATCATGGCGTTTTTATCTTCGCATAAGTTACCACTTCTGGTGGATGCCGATGCTTTGGTACCCATATTTCATTGGGTAAAAACTCACGGCTTTGAGGATCATCGGATTGTATTTACCCCTCATCCCAAAGAATTTCGGGACATGCTTCAAGATACTACCCCCATATTGGATGAAAAAAAATCAGTATTAATGGTGGCCAAAAAAATTCAGCAAGTCATTGTATATAAGCATCATGCCACCATGATTGGATCAACGGAGGGGATTTGGCGATCGCCTACGGGGAATTCAGCTTTGGCAACCGCGGGATCAGGTGATGTATTATCGGGAATGGTCGGGGGGCTTATGGCGCAAGGCATGCTGTCATTGCCAGCGGCCAAGTTGGGTGTATATATGCATGGATTGGCTGGTGAATTGGCCGCCGATCAACGAGGGCTTCGGTCGGTATTGGCACGGGACTTATGTGATCATATTTCATCGGTATTTTTAACCCT
>JBMTIN010000049.1:0-8224 GCA_049437345.1 Candidatus Marinamargulisbacteria bacterium | reverse complement strand
CGTCTTTTATCCGAGATATCGGCGTGGCTTGCGCTTCTTGTGTAAACCATGCACCGCCAGCCCCATGATCATAAAAACGGTCCATTATAGTACCCCATAATTTTGTTACATGCACGTTATTGCCCCCTTGAGTCAACACAGCATCCAATAAATACACCACATCGTCCAAATAAAGCGCATCCATATTACGATCTAAAACCATCATTAAATAATCGATCAGATCATCCCCAAGACGTTGCCATTCTGATTGGCAAAATACTCGGCCGGCGATTAAAAAAGCCTTGGCCAACAGAGCATTGGCCGAGGGAATCATACGTGTGTCTTTTAACGGTGCTTCTCGGTGTTTTTGACGAAACAAACGCGCATTATGACGAAATACATCGCGGTCCATAGGGTCCTCGGCGTTCAAGGGGTGACACATATTTTGACCCGTGGGTTGGCCTGTGGCTTCATCGTACATATTTCCCTCATCGGTATATTGGTAATGCCTCGCCCAATCGGCCACTTGATCCGGGGTTCCTAATGACACTAACTCGGGCATACTCATGGTATAGTAATACCCTTCACCATCCGTGGTATCGGCATCAATCGTCGCCAAATACGCCCCATCACCCAAGGCCCAGGTATCTTGCATATGCGCAATGGTCTCCGTAACCACACGTTCATACAAGGGATCCGGACATTGCTCATGGGCCAGACTGTATATCTCAATCATTTGAGCATTGTCCGACAACATTTTTTCGAAGTGAGGCAAATGCCATTCGGCATCGGTACTATACCGATGAAACCCACCCGCCACATGATCATATAAACTGCTGGTAGCCATTGCAATCAATGTCGTATTAACCATAGCTAAATCGCCTGAATTTCCACGTGCCAATAATAATCGTAACGTCGCATACGGAGGAAACTTAGGGGCCCCGCCAAAGCCACCATATGTTGAATCAAACGTGGCTGAAATGGATTGCATCGTGGCATCAAACGACCGCCGCAATGTGAGTGACTGCACCGAATCCTTGACCAATGTGTTCATTTTTTTAATAACGCGTTCCAACTCCTGGGCCTGTTGTTGCAATGGGGCACGTCGATGTTGCCACGCTTGCGCCAATTGATCCAGTATTGTCAAAAAACCACGCCCTTTGGGGCCATCGTCGGCTGGAAAATACGTGCCGGCATAAAAGGGTTGCCCCGTAGGCAAGCAAAAAACCGAATTGGGCCAACCGCCATGTTGAGTTAACAATTGCGTTGCGGCCATATACACCTGATCAATATCAGGCAATGCATCCCGATCAATTTTGACCGCCACAAAATGCTCATTCAATGCTTTGGCAACGTCAGGGTGATCAAATGTGGTTTCACTCATGACATGACACCAATGACAGGATGAATATCCAATGGATAAAAATAAAGGCTTGTCGGTTATTTTGGCCAAATCAAAGGCATCTTGACCCCATGGGTACCAATTGATTTTTTGATGCGCATGGTGACGCAAATACACGCTGTCTTCAAATATCAAGCGATTGTAGTTATCCCCCCCATCTTTGGGCAATTGATGGCGCTGGTCTTCCGTTAAATCATTCATCACATATTGTTATGAATTTGATGGCGAAATTAACGTCGTAACCCATTGATGAAGCCGAGACAAACCATCTTCAATTAATTCATCGGATGTCGCATACGATAACCGCATGTAACCTTCAGACCCAAACCCAATGCCCGGAACACACGCGACACCGGTATCGGCCAATAAGGCCTCGCAAAAAGATAATGAATCCGTCAAAGTCACCCCCGACGGGGTTATTTTTCCAAACAAGGCATCGATTTTTGGAAACGCATAAAACGCCCCCTTGGGTTGATTCATTGTGATTCCTGGCATGGCATTTAACCGATCCAACATAATTTTACGGCGAGTATCAAACGTTTGACGCATGTCGTCTAAAATGGACTGATCCATGGTAAACGCTTCAATGGCGGCGTATTGTGCCATGGTTGTGGGATTGGATGTTGTGTGTGATTGCAACCGGGCCACCGCCGAAGCAATGGGTTGTGGGGCGGCAAAGTACCCAATACGCCACCCCGTCATGGCATATGATTTGGATACCCCATTGACTAAAATCGTACGATCCTGAATGTCTTTTGATAAAGAAGGCACACACACATGACGGCCATCATAAATTAATTTATCGTAAATTTCATCTGAAATAATCCATATGTTATTGGCCACCGCCCAATCGCATAACGTTTTTAATTCCGCCTCGGTGTACACCGAGCCGGTTGGATTGGAGGGACTATTAAGGACAATGGCCTTTGTTTTATTGGTTAATACCGGGGCAAGGTCGGCCACTGTCACTTTAAAGTCGGCCGCCACCGTGGTGGGGACCGTCACCATGCGCGCCCCCGTCATGGCAATTTGTTCGGGATAACTCACCCAATACGGCGCGGGAACAATCACCTCGTCCCCCGAATTCAGTATGGCAAAAAATACGTTATGCAAACTATGCTTTGCACCACACGACACCACAATTTGAGATGGATCATATGCCACCTGATAATCGGCCATTAATCGTTTTGAAATAGCGTCTTTTAATTCCGGAAGTCCCGCCGCCGCGGTGTACTTGCTTTTTCCGGACTCAATCGAACGAATGGCCGCCTGTTTAATGGCATCTGGCGTATCAAAATCAGGTTCCCCCGCCCCAAAACCAATGACATCTTTGCCTTCGGCACGCAGTTGTCCGGCCAAAGCCGTAATACTCATGGTTAAACTTGGTTCAATGTTGGACACAAGGTCCGATAAATAATGCGATGTGGTTGACATGGGGGTTACTCCTTTAACTTGCTATTTTGACTACGTGAAATAATCACGAGCCCAATAATAATAAATAAAATGGATACATAACGATTAAATTGAACATCTTCGTTCAATAAAAACTCAGATCCAATGATGATCATAACATAATTTAAGCTTAAAAAGGGGTACATAAAAGATAATTGAAATTGGCTCATCCCCATAATCCATAACCCCGCACTGATGCCAATCAACGCCACCCCCATCATAATCCCCGGCGATGTCATGACCATGATTAAACTATCAAGATTAGGACCCAGGGCGGCCGTTCCAATTGAAAACTTCAATAAAAATTCCCCCATAACCGTCATTATAATGGGCAAAATAATATATAAAAAAATGGCTCTCATCCGAAAATTAACACCACCGAACTCATTAAAATAAACCCAATCCCAATCCACTTATTTTTATCCAATGTTTCATTAAAAAATAACCGGCCACTAATCATGATCAATGCAAAACAAATCCCAAACAATGGATAAGCAAAACTGAGATCATAATGCGATAATACCATGAGCCATAACCCAAAATTGATCCCTGCGGTTATAATGGCCAACCAAAAAGCCCAAGAAGATGCCACGCGAATGAATCCAGCCATCACTGATGCATTCGTAAAAGAAACATTTCTTACTGATAACTTAAAACAAATATCCATAACAACACGCATGGCCAAAGCCACACCTAAAATAATATGCATACGGGTGTCACTCTAATGGGCATCGGCAAATAAATCAAGGCGCATCCCTATTGATTTGGGCCCGTGATTCTTCTTGTTTTTTAATGTCTCGCTTAAGTTCCGCCATTTTTAGTTGTCGCAATTGTCGCTTGACCGTGGCCATCGAATGGTTGGGTTGCGCATCGTACTTGGCGATGGCCTCTTGAGACGCGGTGTATTGATCCCGAAGCACCTGCATTCGATGCCTATATTTTTTGTATTCAATCATAATAAGCCCCGAAAAAATAATAATTAAACCAATAAAAATGACGCTAATGAACATAGATTAAACTTATTATACCAGACGTGGATTGATAACAAATAAAGGCAAATGCTTCATTTTTTTACGCTTAAATACTTAACGAACCGCTCACATGCGATACGCCCATTTGTTGGGTTTTTGGCACTTCAAAGTTACGCGTATAGTTATCATAGTTTCGTAAAAAGCTGACCCATTCATACACCGTTTCCACCTCGGCAATCTTCGTCGCCTTCGTCATTCGCATCATTTTTTGACGGTACCGGATTTGGGCCCCACGCATTGTATTTATCTTTTTCAGTATCTTGTTTATGTGATCGTCATTATTTCCAATCGCTGTTTTGAGGCGATCCACATCGTCTTTCGTCATTAATTCTTCAGCCGCCGTAATTAAATCGGTAGGATATGAATGATCATTATTAACTTGTCCATCACCATTCTTGTTAATCTGCGTATTCATGGCATTTAACACCTTCGCCGTTGATGTTTCGTTCAAGGGTTTTAGTATGTGCGGCAACCCATCCATTAATTGTGCCAATAAACGGCCATTATGACCGATGCCCTGAGGACCCACGGAATTTTCACCCTTCGGGATCGGCCCATGACATCCTTCAATTAAATTAATTAATGCATCGGTCTTTTGATCATCGTACTGTCGTGGCACAAGTTTAATGCCCTTAATATACGATGTGGTACTCGACTTATCTAACCAGTGGGCCCCTCGTTGAGACCATGTGGTTGATTTAAAATAATGCGCCAATTCGGCGTGCAATAACCGTTGCTTTTGAAAACTCTGCTGACCCAACTGACGAATTAAGCGGGGTAATTCATTCGTTATTTGTTTTCCCTTATTTAATGTCCCCTTCACCATGTTATGAATAATCAGTTGAACAAATTTTGATCTTTCTTTTCGATTGTTCCCCGGAGGATTAAATAATAATTGATCCATGGCACGAATATAACCATCATTATTTGGAATGACGATAACCTCTTGTAAATTAATAGAAATATGCTTGGATGGGGCATCGATACGTTTAAATATGCCATTTGAATTATCTGGGTCCGTTGTAAAGGAATACTCATTCCCCATATGATCTTTTAAGAATAAAGTATACGATGCCTTCTGAGAATCTTCCTCCATAATTGAGGTATCTGGATTTTGATTTTTAACTACCTGGGTTACTGAATAATCATAATCGTTGATAACAAGGGATGCTGGTTTTAAATGGGGATCATCCGACATATTAAATAAATTGATGGGTTGGCACTCTGACAACACCCGCTGGGTCATGGATTGTGTGAATGCTCGAAGCGTGTCTTTATTGGTTTCTTGCCCCCACGGGGTATCCCACACTGTTTTTTTAAGCTGAAGCGCACTGGCTTTCTGCAATTTATACCCCTCGATCATTCCTCTCAAAACATCGTTATACAAGGCCCTATTATTGCCATGTTTAAATAAAAAATTCTGAAACGATGGGTCTTTAATTAGATCCGATACCGTATCTTTTTTAAATAATTGTTTCATTCGTGCCATAAATTGACGCTGAAAATGTTTATCTGAAGATGCCGATGAGCAGATATCGTACAAACCATGCACCATATGAGGTGCAATGAGAGTATTGTATTCTGTTAATTCCGCCAACACCGTATCGATCTTGTTGTTTTGAATCAATTGAATAACATACGCATTGAAATCGGATGGTGACTCGGTGGATAATTGGGTTAAGCACTTGGTGGAAGGTTCCAAATCATTCAGTGTTGTCTGTAATTTGTTATTATCTATTAATAAATTAATGCGCTGACGAATGGACGGGGGCAGGTCGTCCAGTTTAGCGTCACGAATATCCGTAATCGCCACATCCGGCATCGAATGGTTGGGGGCCTCGATGTCTTGCATTGACGTTGGGTTTTCCGTATTTTTGGGCTTGATGGTATTCAATTTTTTGATAACAAGATCCGCCAAGGCATTTTCTCCGGTAAATTTGGCCGCCAATATCGCCTCGATATCGTCCACCACGGATGATTCTGATTTACCCCCTCTTAATTTTTGTTCAAGTACCTTTTTAACATCCTGAAAATAAGGGTCTAGCGCTGTTATCTTATCAATACCTGGAATAAGTGAGCCTATCCCTACGTCAGTCAACATATTCATTGTAAATTTAGATGAATCAAACTTCCCATTCGGTTGAATTGCGCCACATTCTTTACAAGCCGAATAAATGTCCTTGGCCACCAATCGATTGGCATCGTTAACGGTGGTTTTACTTATTTTTTGTAATGTATCTGACGTTGATTTTTTTGCAATCGTTAAACGAACATCTAACCCCAACAAAAATGGGGAGCTCTGACGGGTAACCCCTTCGATCCCCGCCATATACGCCTGAATCGCGGGAATTCCTACCTGCTGTTCTAGACCATACATGTTGATTGACGATGTCGCATCATCTGTAATTGGCTGGGTCGCATGCAACAAATGCAATAGGTTATGGCGTTGTTGATCACTTAATGTTACGCCACTATTAATGACTTTATTCAAGAATGTGAGGGTGGTCTTATTTGTGGCCGAATGATGTTTAGGCGAATAACGGTGCAATTCTGTCACCACATCTAACATACGCGTAATACTCGCCAATTGATGATTTTTTGCCAGGGCATCGAACTGAGAAACAATCCCCGCATATACCAATGGTTGATGCACCGACGGAACCAATGAAAACTGTGTGGTTAGTTCGGAAACAGGCCGATAATCGGAAAAATGCCCCCTCAAAACAGCATCGTTTACCAATGACGTTACCCGGTCTTTAATGACTGTTTTTAAATGGTCTTTTTTTAGAGACTCGGTGTTATTTGAGCCTTTTTCTTCTGTTATGATGGACGGTGCGTATTGACGAATTTGTTCGAACAACGCATCTTTACCAGGAAAGGTCCCTTGCCCCCCCATTTTTTCTATATAAACCGTCTTTTTTTGATTAAAATGCTGATTCATGGCCCCATAAATGACCCCGGCGTGCGCGCCCCCCAAAAGAGCGTCATGTTTTTGCATATAGGCCAATGCATTTAACGCCTTGGTCAATGTTACACTTGCGTCCGATTGTTTAGAATTGACAGTTACATTATTAATGGCCGTATCTAGTTCTTGAATGGCTGGCTTTAATGATTCGAAATAAAAAATGACATCATTTAATTTTTTTATAAGTGGCGATAACACCGCCCCTTGGGTGGGATTTTTCTGTAACTGATTGGAAAGTTGGCTCACGTTTTGTTTGAATACAGGTAATGACTGAGAATCTTTGAGGAATTTTTCTTGAAGATGCGCTTGTAACGAAGTTATCGAATCATTAACCTCGCTACCCACCCCTTTATCTTGAGATAATGAATCACATAATTCCCGAATTTTGGATATTATTTGATCGAACTCAAACGTCTTCCAGTCCAGTGCATCTTGACGTTGCGTTTGCGATAAATCGTCAAACGCAGCCATCGAAAACCCCGCCTTAAAAAATTCAAATTTATTTTCTAATGATGGGTCCAGGTGAATGGTTGGTAATTGAACATCAATGGTATTACTAGCCATAATGAGCGGTATTATTGTGGCCGCCGCCGCATCGGTTTGTTGTAACACTTGGGTTAAATAATCGGTCCGCTGATTCAAAGTCATGGTGTTAAATGTGGCCAATATTTGATCTGGATTCAGCGCATAGGCGGTGACCGATGCCACGTCAGCCACACATTTACCAACCGTATCTTCAGTAATAATAGAGGTCACTGATTGGTTGCGTTCTGAATTTTGTAATGACCCATTGGACGATGAAGATTCCATCGGTTCAGGTATCCCGCCATACTCTTTCAGTAACCACACTCCCAAGTCCGGCTGATATCGCATGGCCAGAGGGGCCATGGCATTCATCGCTGCTTTAAACCCCTGATTATTGGTATTGCTGTTTAATTTTTCATTCGTAAAAATATCATCCTTTACTATGTTCTGAGGATCATCTGAAGATGCATTTTGAATGGCCCACTTCCCGGGGGTCATCACCTCTTGAAGAACCTTGGCTGGCACCGATAACAGTATGTTTTTTAATATGTTGGGATCATTACCTTGAATATCACGAATCAAGGCATTTTTAGTTGCATTAAAGAGTGAACCGTCAAATAAAATTTTTTTTGGCCAACGCAAGTCTTGCCATTGAATCATATTGTTATTTTTAAGGAATTGGTTTAATACATTCAATGAATGACTGGACTCATCTAGTTCAGGCATATCATCGGTATCACCCTCACTGGATATTATTTGTGGGTTTTTTTCATTTTGAATGGGGGGTTCTGTTACGACCTTCTCTTGAAACCCCAAAATATTTAATTGAATGAGATCTTGTTTACTCAATCCCTTAACCGACATTTCGGC
>JBMTIN010000048.1:0-8390 GCA_049437345.1 Candidatus Marinamargulisbacteria bacterium | reverse complement strand
GGACAATTTGAGGGTAATGATAGTGCGTTTATTTACGTACTTTCATAAAGATAGTATCACCAAGAACCATCGGAGCAAAAAACATTTAAAAAAATTTGATATTCATGGTATCAATGCAACTTAAAAATGACAATACTGATCCTTATATTTTATTTCACATACTGGCCGACAACGCATACAATAAATAAAATTATTCAATACCTCAGGCTGACTAACGGGCCCACGATGGTATGGATGATTGATTTGGGGGACGATTCATTTGATTCATGTATCGATAATTAATATCATCATCCAATCGCTTAAATAATGATGTTGAACAAGAAAATCGATCTATCCCTTGTGCACGTTCAAAAGCAAATAACTGATTGGCAAGCGTATTACTTATAAATATTTTTCGCATATCTTCATAAAATCGTCCGATATGGTGGTCCCCCATGCTATTGGGACGCAATACCAATGGAAAATAATGGCTGGCTGAATTTTGAGTCCAGGGGGGCCTGGATGATCGCCATTTAATGGCCGATAAATCGGGATTGATAGCGGACTGAATCGTGGTTGTGATATTCAGTAGGTAATGCGAGGTCGGTTGATCTTCTGAATCATTATTCCAACACACCGGAATAAGTTCGATATCATCGGGGCATACCGCTGTTAAAATAGTCGCCAAAGACGTCGAAATAATAGGAATTTTAAATTTAAATAAGTTATCGTCTAAAAATGATCCATTCAAAACGTGCGTAATCTCGTTTGTTTCTTTTTGTGCTGCCCAATGAAGCCGGAGATAAGATGGCATGGCCTGAGGTATCCGTGCATCATGCGTTAAACCTGATGGGTTTGTAATGACATCTTGAAGACATCGCCCTTGAATAAACACATCTGGCGTAATGGTACTGGAAGAAAATGAAATGGATTCATTCAATGAGCAAAAAATAAAAACATCTTGTGTGGTCAAATCCGCATGGAACATGCGAATGTTTTCTTTCTTGGCCTGTTCACGCAGCTCGTCTCGGTTGTCAATTTCAATTTGCTTTTCGTTATGATAATCCTTATCGTACGCAAGCATGATTGAATCATCACCTAAAATAAGAGGGTACGCATCATCGTGAGAAGACACAATAATTGGAATATCCACATTAGGAATAGTGGCTAAGCTTCGCTGAATCAAACGGTAAAATTTAAGAATTAATAAACTACTAGAAAGTTCACAGCTTTTTTCATGATCAGAGCTATGATAATCCGACGGATAACATATGGCTTCGATAGCGGCCATCCCATGAAGCGACTCCCCATCCACATCATCGTCAAAGTCCCCAATCCACGCCAATTGTTTATCCCCACAACGATGAAACCCAAAAATACCAAACCCCCCATGATAATCATACTCGATATAGACAGCTCGCCATTGATTGTCCGAAATAAATGACGCGATTGTGCGCCCAATAGATGAGGGATCGTTCGTGTAGTCAAGGTCAATGGCGGCCTGCAAAGGAGATGCGGGTTGGTCACGTAATTCACTATGGACAGTGGCCAAACAGGCATCAAGATTCCCTTGGTTTAAATGGTTCGTTGCATCATTCGAAAGATTCATTGTCACTCATTATACCACGTATTCGGTCCCCTCCGGTGGCGGATCCTCTACCAACTCCCACGGATGAATTGGGTCCGCATATGTTTTCCAAACATCCGGGCCTTTCTGATATTCGTCATCCGTAAGTAAACAGCCTTCCAAACGCTGTTTAATCGCGTCCTTATCGATATCAGTTCCAATGAATACCAGTTCTTGGCGTCGATCACCATAAGGGTCGGTCCAATTTTTTTTAATATCTTCAAGGGTTTCGGCATCATCAAGATCCCATTGACTTTTTGGCACAGCCGCCCACCATTTTCCAGCTGGGGATATTTCAGCCAATTTTCCGGCCACACCAATTTGTCCCACAAATTCCATGCGTGTGGCCAACCAAAAATACCCTTTGACACGATAAACACCATCTAAGTTTGATTGCACAAAATCCAAAAATCGCTGCGGATGAAATGGGCGTTTTGATTTGTAACTTAAACTTGAAATATTGTACTCTTCGGTTTCAGGAATATGTTCACCACGCAGTTCTTTTAACCATCCAGGCGCGTCCGATGCCGTTTCAAAGTCAAATAACCCTGTATTAATCACCTGGCTTAAAGGGATATCGGCATAATTTGTTTCAAAACACATGGCATTGGTATTTAGCGCTTTAATAACCCCCTTAATTTTTTTTAAGTGATCGGGCGACACCTCGTCACTTTTATTCAAAAGAATCACATTGGCAAATTCTACCTGATCCACTAACAAGTCAACAATACTCCGTTCATCATCCTCACCCAGTGATTCCCCACGATCCTTGAGGGATTCCAATGAATCCAAGTTATCGAAAAAATGGGCACAATCCACAACGGTTACCATCGTATCTAAGGCGGCCACATCCGATAACGACACCCCATTTTCATCTTCAAATGTAAACGTTTCGGCCACCGGTAAAGGTTCACTGATCCCCGTGGATTCAATCACAAGATAATCGAACCGGTCCTCTTTGGCCAACCGTTGAATTTCAATGAGTAAGTCCTCACGTAAGGTGCAACAAATACACCCATTGGACATTTCAACCAACGTTTCTTCTGTCCGACTCAAACTGGCATTCCCATTCTGAATCAGCTGAGAATCAATATTAATTTCAGACATATCATTCACAATGACGGCAACTTTTAAGTTGTCCCGATTGTTTAATATTCGATTAAGTAGTGTGGTTTTACCGGACCCTAAAAATCCAGAAAGCACCGTAACGGGTAATTTTTTCATAATTAATCTCCTCAATTTAGTGTCTACCTATGGTATCGACAAAAGCCCACTATTGCAACCAAGTTGCATTTATGAGCTAAGACACAAATGCCATTTATTACTCCGGTCACAAAGGAGTAATAATGCGACGATGGATCATGAATCACCCGAGGTATTTCATTATACCCACCCTATTGATCGTTGACTGAGCTTCCTCTAACCATAACCCAGCTCGGCGGCGAACCTCGCGGCATTCGCCAAGATGCTCGCTCCCACAAAAATGGATTCTGTATCGGCGATAAATGACGAAGTATGCACTGGAATAAACGCATCGCCAACCGGACGCGCCCCTACCCGATAAAACCATCCCGGAAACGCCTGTGTGTAATAACCAAAATCCTCGGACGCCATATTGGGTGCGATGAGTGGTACAATCCCCGCATCGCCAACCGCGGTTCGAATGGCCCGTCGCGCCATGGGCTCAAGGGCCGGATCATTCATCACCGCCGGGGATGACGATTCAATGCGCACGTGAATATCGCAATCCGTGGCCAGTGACCTCAATTCATGTAAGGCGGTCTGAAATAACGCTCGTTTTTTACGTGATAAACAACGAATTGTCCCCGACACCTGCGCCTGGTCGGGAATAATATTATTCGCCTTCCCGGCCATGACTTGAGTGGGGGTGATAATATTGGTATCATTGCCGATATCCCCCATAAGTTTATTAAGTTGAATGATCACATGCCCCAAGAGAGGTACGGGATTGATACCTTCGTTGGGGCGCGCCGCATGGGCCGAGACCCCCTTAATATCAATAAAAAACCGGTCCGAATAACTGGAAATGGCCCCGGTGTGACATACCACCTGCCCCACATCGTAGCGACGATCCACATGCGCCCCAAATATGGCCCGTATATTGGATGGCAATACCCCTGAATCCAGCAAAAACTTCGCCCCGGTGGCCACTTCTTCCGCTTGTTGAAGAATAATCATCACGTCGGATTTGGCCGGTGATACTGATAACAATCGAGCCGCCCCAACGGCCCACGTTGCATGAACATCATGCCCACAAGCATGCATAACCCCGGGATGATTGGATTCAAACGGCACGCCCGTGGTTTCGGTGATGGGCAAGGCATCAATGTCGCCTCGAATCGCTACCGGAGGTCGAGATGAGTCGAGTCCTTTTAAACGAGCGACAATGCTGGTTCCCGGGGTTTGAATATCAATGACATGGCATTTTTTAAGTGCGGTTAACAGTGCTTTTTGGGACTCAATTTCTTGATTCGATAATTCCGGATATTGGTGCAACGTTTCTCGCAATTGAATGAGATCACGCGTAAGATCCGTTGAAAATAGGGAATGATAGGATATTGGCATTATCTATTGTATCGATAAAAAATGACCATATCGCCATTAACACAACATAAATTAAATCGGTCGCCCCCATCCGAAACGGTAAATTACGGGGTGGGGGTCTTATCGAGAGCCTCGTCGGACTCATATTCTGACGCGTCAATATCCAACATCGTAATGCCCTCGGCATATTCAGTGTCCACGGGCTTTTTAAGTTTGCTGAGCTTTTTTAATAATTTTGATATCTCATACCCCTTATATTTTATATCTTGGGCCAGCGGTACAACCTCCGGCGTATTGACCCGTTGCTGAATCACCGTGGCATTGGTAATGATTAACATTAACTGATTATTAATGGTGTGATTAAGTGACACAATGATTTTTTTGAGGGTTTTTATTTCTGACTCTAAAAACCTTGTTTCCTTTTCTTTTAAATCGATAATGGATTTCTTTGATGTATAAAACGAAAAGGTTATAATAACAGCAGAAGTTAAAAAGGTGCCCAACGATAATATTGTTGAATAATGTTCGATCCCTGGAATCGGTGCAATAAACGCATTTAATGGGTATGTAATTGTAACTAAATAACAGGCCATTGGAATTGACGCATTAAAAAACAACATCATATTTATTGTTTCATATATAAAAAATGGAATAATAATCAGTGACAGAAACACCAATGGCACCATGGCCTCAGGTCCCAGTAATGCGTCATACATCATCAAATCAAACGATGGAATGGCAATAAATATTGTTTTAAAAAAAGCATGATGTTTTTTACTGATTCCATATCGACAGACAACATACCCTAGCAGCGAAATCACCGCAATGGTTAAAGCTAATGAATCCTTTATAATTAAAAAAAGGACAATCCAAGGAAGCGTTGAAAGAATAAAATAATTAATGATTCTTACCGTTAACGATGTGCTTCCCATTCAAGTATCATACATTACAAAAAACTATATTTGAATACCGCCCTGACTTTTCGGACCATTCGCGATTACTATAAAACCAACACTTAATAATACTAATTTGATCCAATAGTTTTTTATCTTTGATATTAAGGTCACTAATAATATCGACAAATTTTTGAGTGCAATGATTATGTTCTTTGGCAACTTTCTCTATGGCCGCCGATCGTGTCAGTCCCATCTTTTCTAAAATAAATACTTTATTCATGGCGACAATTTTATTTTCTTTATTTTTGATTCTTTCTTTTGGTTCAGAATATATATCATTTGAAAAACAAACGGCATAATTGGCCAGATTCGATAAAGATTTTACATGGGTATTAAAATATGTAAATATGTCAACATCTTTATATTTCAATATATCCCCCAACACAAATAATGAATTTACCGAACCGGAATCAATGCGTATCTCATCGTACTCTCGATACAACGCTTTTAGGGTATCTTTATTGTCTGTGAAATTAATTTTAGCTTTAATTTGTATTTCATTTTCTGTTCCACAAAAATAATTATTTACCTCCGACAAAAAGCCCCACCGCCCACTTTCTGACACATCTTTGAGTCCTTCATTGACAACGGATGAAAGGATCCCAACAAATTTTTCTATATGGTTGATTCGTCGCATCGCTGTTTGGCCATTGCTGCTATTAAGTAGTAAAAGTTTGTTCTCATTGCTTATTTTAAATGATTTAGAATCCCCTGTTTTTAAGTGACTCATAATATTTTTATGCAATGACTTTACTATATAAATATTCAATGATTCTTTTTCAAAAAAATCATCGTGATAAAACAAAAATGTTAGCCATTTAGCGGCGGTAAGCAAATCGCTTGTTTCTGATAAATATGGAAATGTTGTTGACGCTAATAAATCAATTTTTATCGCTTCAAATTTCTCTATGGCCATCACATCATTTTTTAATATACCAATATCATTCTTTAAAAAAGATGTTAAATCTTCTTGAATCTTGCTTTCATTGGGGTTATGCTTGGGCTCTACTGGATAAAATAAATCAACCGCCGTCCCATTCGATATCACGGTTTCATGTTTTGTTACTATTTTTTTACTCAATGGGGGCTTGTCATCAATAAATTCTGTTCTCGAACGGTTTGGCGTTCGAAGCGACCGCGACCGAACGCGTTTGCCCGATTCATTTATCCCCTTTTCACTTAAATATACATTTGTTGTGGATATTAAATTTTTGGCCGATACATTCATGTCTTATGTCCTTTCATACGTTTCAAAATTAACTTATTGGTCCGTTGTATCATCACGCCATTCCCATCATTTTTAAACCGTGCCCTCGTCACCCAAATGGTGTTCGTTGCCGGAAACACCCGGGACTTATTGCGACCCATCCAGTCACATAACACCGCATGCTTACCCACAACTCATCCATTTATTGAATAATAGAGAATGCTTTATACTCATTATTTTTTGGCTTAAAAAGCCTTACCGATTCTATTTCTCCTGCAACCATACACAACCTCATCACGGCGTTTTTATGGCTATTTTTATTTTATTTCCTGAAACTCTTTAATCGTATCAAATATTAAAAATGTTTTGTAGTTTTTTCTTTGTTCGGTTGTTTTCAACACCCGAATGGGGTGTTTTCATTGAATCCATGTTGAAGTAGAAAAGCCCCCCCCTATAATAAAATAATGACACATACACGAAGCATCACTGAATTTCGTTCAAATTTTGATACGTCATCATTGATGTTTTATTTTAACAATGCGTCCAAAAGTCCGTTACCACACACCCATCAAGTATTACTAAATACATATATAACCCTTTGGAATCAAGGAAAACATGATCCATATTACTATAACTTCACTCACACCGATTTATTAAAAGATGAACTGGCCATTTTTTTAGCCTGTGACACAAACCAAATCGCCTTAAGCTTAAATGTCGCCAGTGGATTTGCCACAATTGTTCATGGATACCCATGGTCTAAAAATAATTCAGTAATTTTACTCGAAGATGATTACCCAAGTATTACTCAGCCTTTTCAATCCAATCCCAATATTCATATTCAATGGGCTCGGTCATCCAATGGGGGGCTGGTACCCGAAACATTGGAAGAAATGATCACCCCTAATACCGTAGGCGTGGCGATTGGCTGGGTGCACTATCAAACCGGATACGTCAATGATATTGAAAAAATCTCAGTTGTCTGTAAAAAACATAATATTTATTTATGGGTAGATGCAACACAAGCACTCGGGGTGATACCAATTCACCTTAAGAACTTATCCATTGATTTTTTAACAGCGAGTTTATATAAATGGTGCTTTTGCCCACCGGGCATCGCCGTGTCGATATTTTCACATCAAATGATGGCGGATCTACAGCCATTAAGTGCCGGTGTATTTTCACAATTTGATCGAGGGATTCGATCACGACCAAATCGGCCGAGTCAAGGTGCATCTCGCTTTGAATATGGGAATCCCAATGTATTGGGCATTCTATGCGCACATGAAACATTTCGTTGGTTTAACACCATTGGAATATCCGCCATTTATGGCCACTATACTACATTGGTATGTTATTTTATCGCACAGTTGAAACGTAAAGGAACTCCCTTAGCCATCAACTATCATGAAGCGAGCATGGCCAGTATCGTATCATTTATTCACCCCTCACCAGAAATGTTTCTTCAAACCCTGTCAAAAAATGGCGGACAAGTGACGTATCGTCACGGCATGATACGTGTATCACCCGGAATATTTCATAACACCCACCATATTGATCGGTTACTAAGCTTCCTGTGACCCAACTCAGTAGCAAATCTCCCGGCATCCGCCAAAGCACTCGCGCCCCCACCCAACATCATAAATTACGGGGCTGGGGTCTTATCGAGAGCCTCGTCGGACTCATATTCTGACGCGTCAATATCCAACATCGTAATGCCCTCGGCATATTCAGTGTCCACGGGCTTTTTAAGTTTGCTGAGCTTTTTTAATAATTTTGATATCTCATACCCCTTATATTTTATATCTTGGGCCAGCGGTACAACCTCCGGCGTATTGACCCGTTGCTGAATCACCGTGGCATTGGTAATGATTAACATTAACTGATTATTAATGGTGTGATTAAGTGACACAATGATTTTTTTGAGGGTTTTTATTTCTGACTCTAAAAACCTTGTTTCCTTTTCTTTTAAATCGATAATGGATTTCTTTGATGTATAAAACGAAAAGGTTATAAACTCCCCCATTAACCTGTGGGGAATATTTAGTATGTGGGT
>JBMTIN010000047.1:0-8372 GCA_049437345.1 Candidatus Marinamargulisbacteria bacterium | reverse complement strand
AGCCCATAACAAATTGAACAAAGAAGGTCATATTAAAGCCAATAAATATGAGCCAATAAGCAATTTTTGCCTGGAATTCCGAATACATTTTCCCAAACATTTTTGGCCACCAGTAATGAAGCCCGCCTAAGAATGCATACAGTGTGCCCCCAAACATAACATAGTGAAAATGAGCCACAACAAAATAAGTATCGTGTAAATGAATATCAATGGCTAAGGTACCTAAAAATATTCCGGTGAATCCACCAATAACGAACAGAAACATAAACCCAAGGAAATATAAAAAAGGTGTTTTAAAATCAATGGATCCTTTGTACATGGTGGCCAACCAATTAAATATCTTAACCCCCGATGGAATGGCGACTAAAAATGTTAAGAACGAGAAGACAGTGGCGGCAACTTCAGATTCAGAGGTGAACATGTGATGTCCCCAGACTAAAAAAGAAATAATCGCAATCGCAATACTGGAATAAGCAATGGGTTTGTAACCAAAAATGTTTTTTCGACAAAACGTGGTAACGAGTTCATTAATAATCCCCATGGCTGGTAAAATCATAATATATACTGCGGGATGAGAATAAAACAAAAAGAAGTGTTGAAACAATACGGGGTCTCCGCCAATGGCCGGGACGAAAATACCAATCCCCCACACCTTTTCAAGTAATAATAAAACAAGTGTAATTGCAAGAACGGGGGTGGCTAATACTTGAATAACCGCCGTAGCATAAAGTGACCAAACAAATAATGGCATTCGAAACCACGTCATGCCAGGTGCTCGTAAATAATGAATGGTTGAGATGAAGTTTACCCCAGTTAAAACCGAAGAGAACCCCAATATAAATACGCCTGTAACCATGGAAAGTACCGCGGTGTCCGTTGTTGTGGAATAGGGCGTGTAAAATGTCCAACCAGTATCAACGGAGCCTAAAATGATGCTGGCAATGCAAAAGAATGCACCTAAAATATAAATATGAAAGCTCGCTAAATTAAGTTTTGGAAAGGCGACATCATTGGCCCCAATCTGTAATGGTAATATGAAGTTTCCCAAGGTGGCGGGAATGGATGGCACAATAAAAAGAAACACCATAATGGCCCCGTGGAGTGTGAATGCCTGGTTGTATTGTTTGGCAGTTAAAATGATTTTATCGGGCGAAAGCAATTCAAATCGCAACACCAATGCGGCAAATCCACCAATAGCAAATGCGGCAAAAATAGTAAAAAGATACATAATTCCAATACGCTTATGGTCTTGTGTAAATAACCAACTTAGTAGACCTGATTTTTCAGTAATGTAATTTTTCATTATTTACTCAATTCCTTTATATATTCAATGATAGCGTCAATTTCTTTATCAACAAGTAATCCCTGATACGATGGCATTACTGGTTGGTACCCTTTAACAATCTTTGCTTGAGGGTAAAGAATTGATTCTTTTAAATAGACTTCGTCGGCAACGCCTGTGGTGCCATCGGTAAAGGGACGAGAAGCATTGTAAAGGCCTTTCCACGTGGGCCCGACCATATCACTACCATCAATAGAATGACATGCATTGCATCCTTTTTTCGTGTAAATTTGTTTTCCGGCATCGCTTAATGGGATGCTGTCATCAAAATCAACTTCATTTAAAAAATCGGTATATGATTTGTCGTCAACCACAGCCAATGTGGCAATCATTTTGGAATGTTGATCCCCACAATATTCCGTACAAAAAATGTTGAATTTTCCCATTTTTTTGGACTCAAAAGATAAAATGGTATAACGATTTGGAATTACGTCGCGTTTAACCCTCAAGTTTGGCAAATAAAAACTATGTAAAACATCGTAACTATTGAGTATTAATTTAATTGGCTGGTTGGCCGGGACAACAAGTTCATCAATGGTTTTTTTGCCATTGGGATAACTGAACTCCCAGAACCATTTTTTTCCAGTTACATAAATTTCAATGGCGTTGGGCGGGGTGCTTCGCATAACAATATATTCTTTGAATCCCCAAACAAAAATAATCATGACAATTAGTGTTGGGATGACGGTCCATATAACCTCTAATTTTACATTGTGGGTGATCTGTTTTGTTGCGAGCTGATCATCTCGGCGACGGCGACCACTAATCGCAAAAAAGAAGCCGAAAAGAAGTAACCCAACAAGCAATAAAAGGGATAACCAAAAAATAACATAAAAAAGAGTGTCAAACTGGGTAAGTGTTGCTGAAATATTTTCAGGTAAATAAAAGGATCCTTTTTTAGTTAAACTTTCAATCATGCTAATGTCTCTTCATCTTTCTTTCTTTGTACAAGAACCAGGTAATTAGTATAGATAATAATAGAACAGTTATCAAGCAAATAATGCGTAGTATTTTGAATATTAGGAACGAATATGTTTGAGATTCCGGATCAAAATAATAACAAAATGTGACAATTTTCTCTTTGATTGTTTTGGCTGATTTTATATTAATAAGAGAATAATCAAAGAATTTTTTATCAAATGTGACACCTTCAATGTAGTTGGATATTTTATTATTATAAAAATAGATGACGGAGGGGTGGGCAAAATCATTGGTCCGTTTAATATAGTTGTAATGGTAACCAAAAAACTCAGTCACGGCATCAATCTGATCTTGTGTACTTCTCAAGAAAAACCATCCCGTATTTTGATTTAACTGATCCAAATATTTTGTTTTATAAGCCAATAAGTTTTTATTGGTTTCATTTGGGTCAATGCTAATGCTAATGATTTGGAAATCAGTGTTTATTTTATAATCTGACTCTTGAATAACATTAAGCAAACCGTCCAGCATTAAGTGACAGAGTAATGGGCAATTTAAATATACAAAATTGATAATCGTGGGTTTGTTTCCCATTAAACTATTTAAATCAATTGGTTTGTTAAATGAATCATATAGAATAATAGGCTTATCGAGTACTCGATTAATTTGAGTGGTGATGCCCACATCTTTAAACTGATAGGGGGTATTGTCTTGGGCGTCGAGCTCGGTATTAGCGAGTAGGACGATTGTAACGGTTAATAATAATCGTAATAGCATCGTTGATAGGTACTTTATTTTCGCTTTCTTCATTCAAGTAATGATTTTCCCATTCATTGAGAGTTCTTAGATCAAAGGTTTTTCCGTAGTTAATTTGATTCTGATTCTCTTGAGAACTTAAGGCGCTTTTAAAATAGTAGATAAGCCCGATGGTGGATGCCAATATGACTGCCACGGTAACGATAATTGATACAATGATGGGAATATGATGGGGTTCAGATCGATCGTAATTCATAGTGCTCATAGTGCATTCTCCAAATGTTTTGACTCACTCAATCGGGGATCATTGCCCGGAATCAATGAATGATTTTTGATTTTAAAATAAATAATAGGGGCCAAAATAGCTGTAAATGCCAATAACAACAACCATTCATTGGCAACCATTTGATCCACTTTAGTAACGTTAGGGTAAATAGTAAATCGTACATCCCAGTAATGAACAATAATTACCAAGACAGAAAATCCAATACGTCCAATTCGGTTTCGTTTAATATGGCGAGACATAAAACCAAATAACGGTAAAATAAAGTGAAGCACAATTAATAAATAAAATAATGATTCCCATTCCCCTTTAATTCGCGGATAATACCACTGGGTAAATTCAGGAATATTGGCATACCAAGTTAAAAAGTACTGTGAAAAAGAAACATAGGCCCAAAAGATTAAAAATCCGTATAATAATTTAGATAAATCATGGAAATGCTCAACATTGGGGTAATTGCCAATGGGGGTTAATAACTTAAGTCCTTCATAAACAATAATGGTAATGGCCAAACAAAATACCATGCATCCAGCAAAATAATAGACTCCAAAAATAGTCGAGAACCAATGCGGATACAGTGACATCAACCAATCAAATGAGGCAAATGAGGTCGCTATTGACATTAAAAGTAAGGCCACCGGGGATTTTCTTTGTAATGATGACGTAATTTTTTTCGCATTTTCAGGCGTGGCATGATCTTGCTCAACAGATTTTTGCCAGTAATAAAAACCAACCACTGAAAAAACCAAAAAATAAAAAATATTTCGAATAATAAAAAATGGCAAGTTAAGATAGGCGATTTTTTTCTGGATCAGGTAGTCTTTTGCAACCACCGCTGGGTCCAGCCATTCAAATATATAATCCAATCCAAACAATAATGGAATAAATAATAACGCAAAAATAGGCAGTAAACTCATCAAATGTTCAGGGACACGTTTAATAACAACTCCCCATCCACCACGAGTTAGGTACATTAATAAAATCAAAAATGTGGCACCAATACTGGCCGATATAAAAAATGAAAATACGCCTAAATAATTCAAGAAAAAAGAAGGGTTTGATTGATTGTTTAAAAATAAACCGGTAAGTAATGCGATCCCTAAAAAGAGAATGAGTTTCATAATGGTGGGTAATTTTTGAGTCATTGTTTATTTCCTCGATTCACGATTTGACGTTCTTTAAGAGTTGTTCGGCTCATTTTTTGTAATGCTCGAACATAAAGAACCACTTGCCAAATTTCTTCTGTATTCAATTTCTTGCCGTATCCAGGCATGGTCCGAATACCATTTTGAATAATGTCATAGATAGCACTATCGGATTTATTATAGGTTACATCTTCTAAAATATTACTTGCAATCCAGCCATTTTGAGAGACAATACTTTTAGTGCCATTTCCGGTCTTTGTATGGCAGGCCGAACAGTAAATGACATAATTTTTTTGCCCATTCAATAGGAAGGCTTCGTCAATTACATATTCAGATAAACGTGAATTTGTTCGAGGTGAATTAAATTGAACTGTATTTTCAGGGATGGGCAATGGGTTTCTTTGAGCTTTTATTTTGGGTTGAAAGTCAAAGTTAATATTCGGGTGGATGGGAGGATCATCGGATTTCCAACCACGGCATCCAACCAATAGGAGGATGCATGCACCCAAAATAACACAATTAATGTTCTTCAATTTTTTCAATGTTTTTACCACCTGATTTTTCCAAAAATAGTTTTGTTTTTAATTCATCAAAATTTTTATCATCCGCCGATACCGATAAAAAGAAGCCCGAGCAAGTGGCTCGTTTAATGGACTCATTATTGAAAATGGGTTTGTACCATGTTGGGAGTTTATTTAACCCAAACATGCCAAATACGGTAAAAAGTGCGGTGAATAAAATGGTTAATTCAAATGTTACAGGAATAAATGCAGGAAATGCAATAAATGGTTTTCCGGATAGAGGGATTTGATAGTCAATACCATTCATCCATACTTGCATGCTAATACCGGCTGTTAATCCAATAAAGCATCCTGTAATTGATAACCAAGGGAGTGGGCTGGCGGAAATTCCCATGGCTTTATCAATTCCATGCACGGGGAAAGGTGAATAGGTATCGAATTTAGTATACCCAGAATCCCGAACTTTTTTAGACAATTCAATTAATTCTTTGGGATTGTCAACTTCACATAAGTAACCATCAAGTCTCATTATTTTTCCTCCTTTTTAGTGGGAGAATCGTAATGGTGAGGATCGGCAATATCCATCACGGCCTTTACTTCTGAAATTGATATCATTGGAAGAAATTTAAGGAATAGTAAAAACAAAGTGAAGAATAAACCAAAACTACCCACAAATGTAAGAATATCAACCCATGTTGGACTATAATAATCCCAAGATGATGGTAAAAAGTCTCGGTGCAATGAGGTTACTGTAATCACAAATCGTTCAAACCACATGCCAATATTTACAAATATAGATATGACAAACATGATGGGAATGCTGGTTCGTAATTTTTTAAACCAAAAAAGTTGGGGCGAAATAACATTGCAAGAGACCATAATCCAGTAGGCCCATGCATAGGGGCCAAATGCACGGTTAATAAAGGCAAAGGCTTCGTATTGATTGGCGGAATACCAAGCCATAAAAAATTCCATGGCATAGGCGTATCCAACCATGGTTCCCGTGGCTAAAATAAATTTATTCATGTTTTCTAAATGACGGACCGTAACAAAGGATTCCAAGCCAAATATTTTTCGAGCAATAATTAGTAGTGTTAATACCATTGCGAACCCAGAAAAAATAGCGCCAGCCACAAAGTAGGGCGGGAAAATGGTGGTGTGCCATCCCGGAAGATTGGATGTGGCAAAGTCAAAACTAACAATTGAGTGAACCGATAACACCAGGGGCGTGGCAATCGCAGCTAAAATTAGATACGCTTTTTCATAGTTCATCCAGTGTCGACTGGAGCCATTCCAACCCAATGCAAAGAGTCCATAAACCAATTGTTTTGTTTTTGTTTTCGCTCGATCACGAAAGGTCGCTAAATCGGGAATCAGCCCCACATACCAAAATAAAAGAGATACTGTAAAATAAGTGCTTACGGCGAATACATCCCACAGTAGGGCACTTTTAAAATTGGGCCACATGGCCATGGAGTTGGGAATGGGAAACATATAATAGGCAACCCAAATACGGCCGACGTGAATTCCCGGAAAAATACCCGCGCACATGACGGCAAAAATCGTCATGGCTTCAGCAAATCGATTAATGGATGTTCGCCATTTTTGTCGAAATAAGAATAATACCGCTGAAATTAACGTTCCAGCATGACCAATACCTACCCAAAATACAAAATTAACAATTGCGAATCCCCAACCAACAGGATTATTTAGTCCCCAAACGCCGGTACCATCCCAGATTAAATAACCAATCATGGCAAACAATAAAGCGGCCAGTGACATTGATCCAAACAAGCCAATAAACCACCATGTGGGCGCTTTGGTTTCCGATGGTTTAGCAATAATATCTGAAACGTCTTTAAATGATTTATTGCCTAAAACTTGAGGGACGCGTTTGATTTCTTCATTAGTGATGTCCATGTGCCGCCTCCTTCTCTGTGTCCCAAACGGTTCGCTTAACTTTGACTAAGTAAATGGTTCGTGGTTTTGTATTTAATTCCGTTTGAAGTAAATCGTATCGACGTTTGCTTTTTCGCTTTTTACTAACGTCGCTGGACTTATTTGCAATATCTCCAAATACAATCGCACCGGTTGCACAAGATTGCTGGCACGCTGTTTTTAAGGATGTAATAGGTTCGTTGCTGCCAGTATTTTTGGATTTTATTTTGGCTTGGCTAATGCGTTGCAAACAATAGGTACATTTCTCCATGACACCGCGCATTCGTATGGTAACATCAGGGTTGAATTGCATTTGGGTTGATTTGGCCGGTTGTTTGAAGTAATCAAATAAATGAATTCGGTCTTTCTTTACGGCTTGTGGATTGGTCTGGTGCCAGTCAAAGAAGTTGAAGCGACGGACTTTGTAAGGACAATTATTGGCGCAGTATCGAGTTCCGATACAACGGTTATAAGTCATAACATTCAGCCCTTCATCATCGTGAACGGTGGCATTGACCGGACACACTTGTTCACACGGGGCATTTTCACAATGAACGCAGGCCACAGGCATAAAGTTAATGGTTGTTTCATTGTTGTCGTTTTCCATAAAGTAGCGATCAATTCTTAGCCAGCTCATTTCACGTCCTTTAATCACTTGCTCACGCCCAACCACGGGGATGTTATTTTCCGCCTGACAAGATATAGAACAAGCACTACACCCCAAACATGCGTTCAAATCAATGCTCATTCCCCACTGATGGGTGCCTTTATAGTCTTGTTCTTTAAATAGCGAATGAATGTGGTGGCTATCGTGATGGGGGTGGTTAATTTCATCGACACTCTTGATCTGAAGAATTTTTTTGATTCGATTCTTAATGCCACTGGCTGCCAATTGCTCTTCGTCCAGTCCATGATTCATTTGGGTGTCCGCCAAGGTGACGGTTTCGCCGGTTTTTGTAATGCTTGTTAATGCATAAGATTTATTGGGAGTCAGCGCATCAACGTTAATGCCAAATCCAGAAAATCGACCATCATTGGATTGCCCAAAGCCATAGTTGACCGTAATAGATTCATGGTTTTGGCCAGGAAGAATCATTACGGGCCCTGACACCAATACCCCGTTACTCAGTTGGATGCGAATTACATTACCCGTGGCTAATTCATTTTCTTTTGCAAATGAACTGCCAATATAAAAGGCGTTTCCCCAGGTAAGCTTACTAACAGGGTCAGGAGTTTCATTTAGCCATGCATTATTACTATAGCGACCGTCATATAATTGGTAGGATGGGACAACTGTAAGATGGCGAGTATTATCCAAGGCCGTATTTTTCTCAAGAGATAACGTTTTTATTTGTAATTTTTTATTTTTTCCACGAATAAACCCCTCTTTTTTTAAGTAATAAAAGGATTGACCAATCTGATTTATTTTTTGAGTGAGATAACGGTAGGTCGATACGGGTTTTTTG
>JBMTIN010000046.1:0-8542 GCA_049437345.1 Candidatus Marinamargulisbacteria bacterium | reverse complement strand
CCATGGTATGGGGCAATAATATCGGACCATTTATTCGTCCCATTCAATGGATGTGTGCGTTATTAGATACCGAGGTAGTTCCGGTCACCATTTTTGGTGTTTCGTCCACCCATCAAAGTCGCGGGCATCGCTTTTTAACGACAGGCGATGATTATTCATCGGGAAAGGCGATTGATATTTCATCCCCATCACATTATGTAGCGGCATTAAAAACGCACCATGTGATGGTGGACCATACCGAACGTCAGGCGGTGATTGAAGATCAGTTGCGTGGCTATTTAAAGAAGATTGATGCAGCCTTATTAAACGAGGTCGTTCATTTGGCAGAGTCTCCCACGGTGCTTTGTGTTCCGTTTTCTGCCGATTTTTTATCGTTGCCAAAGGATGTGTTAATATCGTGCTTAAAAAAGCATCAAAAAGCATTTGTTGTGACCGGTGGTGACGGCCAATTAAAGCCGGAATGTTTAATTGTTGCCGATAACGTTACGGACGAAAACAAGGCCACTATTATTGAGGGAAATCAGCGGGTAATGCTGGCTCGATTAAATGACGTCCAGTTTTTTTGGAATGAAGATTTAGCGGTGCAGGGTTTTTCGCGATGGAATGATCAACTGAATCATATTGTGTTTCAAGAGGGGCTTGGAACCATGGCCGATAAAGTCGAACGCATATGCCATATTTCACATACCATTATGGATCAATTGCCGATTGAAAAATCGTTTCGTGATGTGGTTGATCGTGCGGCCCACTGTGCCAAGGCCGACCTTGTGTCTCAAATGGTGGGTGAGTTGCCCAATTTGCAGGGAATTATGGGCGGGTATTATGCCACGCTTTTCAAAGAAGATGTGGTGGTGTCTTCCGCCATTCGGGATCATTATAAACCCCGATTTGACGGCGATGATATGCCCGATAATTTGGGGGGTATTATTATTGGCATTGCGGATCGTTTGGACACTATGGTGGCATGTTTTGAAACCAACGCCATTCCAACCGGATCTCGGGATCCCTGGGGGATTCGGCGATCCATGATTGCCATTGTTCGGATTGTATTAACGCATCAATTGCCATTAAATCTTGATTTATTAATTGAAGATGCCACGTTGACCTTGGATAGACCCATTGGTGATGCTACTCAAAAATGCCGTGAATTCTTTAAAAAACGTGTGGAGTGGGTGTTGTTGGATGAGGGGCTTCCCGTGGATATGGTGCAGTGGGCGGCGGCGCATTGGTTATCGGCCCCACGACGGTGTTTTGATCGAATTCAATGGCTACAAACCTTAAAAAACAATACGCCGGACACTTATCGTTTATTGGTGGATACCAGTGGTCGAGTACAAAAACTAATGGCCAAGGGTAATGAGGTGTCGGGAGACATTTGCGAGACGCAATTTGAACACGATATTGAAGCCACTGCATTGTCGACCTTTAATGCGCTCAAAACAGCCTTGGGGTCTCAGGATTTAACACCAGATACCGGGATTCTTTTGGTCGATTTTTGCCAACAACTGGCCACATATTTTGAACGAGTGTTGGTCAATGCCGATTGCCCAGATGTGGCTAAAAACCGCCGATTATTTATGCAACAAGTGATGCATTGTTTTTTTAGTTTGGGGGATTGGGGGGCCTTAAAAAAGTAATCTCATGAATCGTATTCAGGCGTTGGATCAGCGTACCATTTTGACATTGGCGGCCGGAGAAATTATCGATCGTCCTGTATCGATTGTAAAAGAACTAATTGAAAATGCGTTGGATGCCAATGCCACTGCCATTGCCATTCATATTAAGCAAGGGGGGATTGCTGAGATCGTGGTTCACGATAATGGCGATGGGATTTCGAATGATGATATGCCACGTGCGGTGGCCCCTCATGCTACTTCAAAACTCCAAACCATCGATGATTTAGCGTCCGTATTGACCATGGGGTTTCGTGGTGAGGCATTGGCCAGTATAGCCGCTGTTTCAGATGTCACCATTGAATCATTTAATGGAAACGATGAATTGGGGGCAGAGTTAATTCAACGGGCGGGAGATACGCCTCAAATATCCCCCAAAGCATGTTCAAAAGGTACCCGGATTACCGTGGCGCATTTATTCAAGAAAGTACCGGTTCGATTTCGGTTTTTAAAATCCCCGACATCGGAAGCCAATTTAATTCATCGATTAGTGCAACAATTTGGGTTTCATTATCCCGATCGTGATTTTTCATTAACCCATAATGGCGTGGATATTATATCAACCACGGGCGTTCACGATTTATTGGGCCAATTTATTCGTGTTTTATCGCTCACTCAAGCGAGCGTGGCATCATTTCAACAGCAAACCAAGGATATTATGGTATCTGGGGTGGTTACTTTACCGAATAAAACATTTAAACAACGCACCAAGTGTTGGTTTAGTGTGAATGGACGAATGGTGCGATCCCCCATGTTCTTAAAGGCGGTAGATGCGGCATTTATCGATGCCATTCCTCGGGGAACGTACCCCGCCATTGTGTGTCATATCGACTGTCCAACCCCTGATGTTGATATTAATATTCATCCCAAAAAAGAAGATGTGAAGTTTACCCATCCTGACGACGTATTTGTGGCGATTAAGCGGGCCGTAGGGCGTGCGCTTCGGCAGTCCTCGCCTTCCTGGGAACAGGCCAAAGCAGCCGTTCAACCACCGTCGTTATCAACGGTCCCTGACGCACGACCGGCCCCGTCATTTTCAGTTGATTCACCGTCGGTGGTCGCTCCGGTTACGTCATCGCCCGTGGCCTCGACCGGAACAGCGATTCCAGCGGCCATTCGTACGGAATTATCCACACCCTTATCGGCCAGTGATCCCCCCTTGCCTCCGTCGCAGACACGTCATCAGACGTCACTATTGCCAAAAAATGAGTCATTTAAACCATCGAATCAATGGGTCTATCTGAATAATAAATACATTGTGGTTCCCATGGGATCAACGTTATTTTTGTTCGATCAGCATGCCGTTCATGAACGGGTATTGTATGATCAATTTAAACATGCCTGTCAGGACGATGCCGTCGTATCTATGCCCCTTTTAATTCCCGAATATATATCGTTATCACCGGAGAATAAGGCGCAATGGGATACATTAATTCCGTTGTGTCGCGCCATGGGTATTGATATCGACGTTTTTGATGATCACCAATTAATTATTCGAGAGGTGCCGAAATTCTTTTCATCGATATCCGTGGGTGATTGGCTGGGGGAGTGGGCCACATTGGACGATTGGCCGGCCTTTTTATCGGCTGCCAATGATCATCAAATGCGTTTATTGCAAATGAAGGCATGCAAGGCCGCTGTAAAGTCGGGGCAACGGCTACACGATGCTGAAATCAATGCTTTAATTGAGTCTGTGATTCAATCGGATCAACAGCACACGTGTCCCCATGGCCGTCCTTTGTATATTACATTATCGGAAGATCAATTGGATACCTTATTTTTACGCTCGTAAATTTAAGTTGACGATCGATTTATTTTTATCCATAATCGGTGGTTATGAGTCATCTTGTGATTGTCGAGTCGCCGGCCAAAGGTAAGACCATTGAAAAATATTTGGGGAGTGACTATAAGGTACTGGCATGCTACGGGCATGTTCGAGACCTTCCGTCCGATACTATGGGCGTTAATTTAACCACGTTTGAACCTGAATATACAGTAATGACCGATAAAAAGAAACTAATTGCGGAGCTTAAACGAGAAGCCAAAAAATCTGACTGTGTGTGGCTCGCGACGGATCCGGATCGCGAAGGTGAAGCCATTGCATGGCATGTGCAAGAAGCGTTGGGAAAATTAAAGATTCCGGTAAAACGCATTGTATTTAATGAAATTACCAAGTCGGCGGTATCTGCGGCCATTCATTCGCCCAGAGAAATTAACGATTCATTGGTAAATGCACAGCAAGCCCGTCGCATATTGGATCGTGTGGTGGGCTATGAAATGTCCCCCATATTATGGAAAAAATTGAAGAGAGGGTTATCGGCGGGTCGGGTGCAGTCCGTGGCCGTTCGTTTGATTGTCGAAAAAGAGGAAGACATTCAATCGTTTACAGTTAGCCATTCTTACAAAGTAACGGCGGCATTTTTAATTAATGGTGCCGAGGTTTCAGCCGAGTATTCATCATTGTTTGCAACGGAAGCCGATGCCGTTGATTTTTTGAACCATTTGGTAGGGCATTCGTATCGTATTGGTGCTATTTCACAAAAACAGAGCAAGCGAAGTCCCCGTGCACCGTTTACGACCAGTTCATTGCAGCAAGAAGCGTCCTCATTACTGGGGTATTCAGTATCTAAAACAATGACGTTGGCACAACGATTATATGAAGATGGGCATATTACTTATATGCGTACGGATGGAACGACGTTGTCAGCGGATGCCAAGGCGGGTATTCAAGCTTATTTAACCAAGACGTATTCGGTCAGTGATTATGTGTCTCGAGATTATCAAACCAAAGTGAAAGGGGCTCAGGAAGCCCATGAGGCCATTCGTCCAACCAATGTTTCGGTGAAAACGGCCGGCAAAGATGACGGACAAAAACGACTGTATCAATTAATTTGGCAACGTACTGTAGCGAGTCAAATGCCGGATGCTAAATTACTAAAGACGGATATTGATATTCCTGCAATGGACGGGCTATTTAAAATGAAGGGTGAAGTAGTGGCGAGTCCGGGATTTTTAAAAGTATACCCCACGTCCGCCAAAAACAAGGTATTGCCCGATGTTAAGGAGGGGGATCATCTTCCAGTGCCGATTGTCACGGCGCGTCAAAAATTCACCAAACCTCCGGCACGTTTTACAGAGGCCAGTTTGGTGCGTTCTCTCGAAGAGCTGGGTATTGGTCGTCCCAGTACCTACGCACCTACGATTACGACCATTCAAAAACGAGAATATGTTGAACGTATTGAAGATGAAGGAAAAACTCGTGATGTTCGTGTGATTACCTTAAAAGACAATCAGCAAACCATAGACACCGTACAAGAAGGTTACGGGAATGATCGTGGAAAATTGCAACCCACCGATATTGGTGTATTGGTTACAAATTACTTGGTCCAAAACTTTGATCACGTGATGAATTATCAGTTTACAGCGGACATTGAATCCGAGTTTGATGCTATTTTAACCGAGGGCATGGATTGGACCGAGATGTTAAAACGGTTTTACGCACGGTTTCATCCTAAAATTGAAGCGGCCGAGCAAAATGACGATCGAATTAATGAAGAGCGTCACTTGGGCGATGATCCAAACACCGGGCATCCTGTATTTGCTAAGATTGGTCGTTATGGTCCCTTTGTCCAATTGGGAAATAACGATGATGAGACCAAGCGATCCGTCTCTTTAAAAAAAGGGCTGATGTACCGTTCTGTGACATTTGAGGAGGCCATGGACTGCTTGGCGTACCCCATTGAGTTGGGTGATTATGATGGTCAGCCGGTGACCATTAATATTGGTCGTTATGGGGTGTATTTGAAGCATGGCACCGCCAATTATTCCATGAAAGATCAAACGATTGAGACATTGGAACAAGCCATTGAACTAATTAAAACGTTGGCGGCCGAAAAAGCCAGCCGAGAAATTCATGCGTTTGAGCATGATGATGATACGGTATATGTTTTGAATGGCCGATATGGGCCGTATATTTCATTTAAAAAAAGTAATTATCGCATTCCAAAGGATACCGATCCAAAGGCATTGACGCTTCCCGCCTGCCTTGAGTTGATTGAAAACGCCCCCAAGAAAAAAACCGTCCGTCGTCGAAAAAAATAGCCATGACGATACAATGGTCCTTGGCCGAGCTTAAACAGTATCAAAACAAATGGTCCGGTCGCACCATCGGGTTGGTTCCCACCATGGGAAATCTGCACGATGGCCATGCTTCTTTGATTCAATTAGCCAAGGCTCACTGCGATGTGGTGGTGGTGTCGGTATTTGTGAATCCAACACAATTTGCCCCCCACGAAGATTTTGATGCATATCCTCGAACGCTCGATGCCGATATTGCGCGTTGTCACGTTCTGGGAGTCGATGGGGTATTGGCACCAACCGTCGCCGAGATTTATCCGGAGAATAATATGGATGCTCGCTATACCCCTCATCCGGATGTTGCGGGGTGCTTGTGTGGTAAAACACGGCCCCATTTTTTTTATGGGGTGTGCAATGTGGTGGAGCGATTATTTTCATTGGTAATGCCCACGCATGCTTTTTTTGGAGACAAAGATATTCAACAACGGGTCATTATTGAGCAAATGGTGCGAGATTTAAATTTGGATATTACGATTGTGTCGGGGTCCATTATTCGAGATGCCAATGGTGTGGCCTTAAGTTCGAGAAACCGATTGCTAGCCACCAAGTATCACGATAAAGTTCCGCTTATTTCAAAGGTATTGCACGATGGGTGTTTGCATGTTCGTCGCGACGGGTGGGATTCTTTTCGTTGGCGTCAATTTGTTGCGGCACAATTAGAGGGGCGGGGGTTTCGGGGCGATTATGTGGCCGTGTTTCGACCCCATACAGCATCGGAAATTACGGGCGATATTCATCCTGGGGATTATGGTTGTGTGGCCGTGTATTGTGGGGATGTTCGGCTTATTGATAATCGCCTGATTTTGTAGTGGTGGTGGGTGTTTGTGTATTGTTCGGTTGGGTGCTTCATTTTGCTCACTATTTTGTGATGAGGAATAAGTCTATGAAAAACCTCTTTTAATGGATATAATGGGACCATACTATAAGCAAGGGAGGCCGAAGATGTCAAATCGAGGCGGTTTTTTAGAAGGATTAATTGTCGGAACATTATTGGGTGGGTTATCGGTATTGGTGGCATCACCAAGTGCACGTCAAAAAATACAATCACGCATTCAGCAATTTTGTGATGATAACGACGAGGTATTTGAATCCACCAAGGAAAGTACGGAAGATTTAATTGAAAAAACCAAACAGTCCATTGAGAGTGGTTTCGATCGTCTGGGCGATATTATTAAAGAAAATCAGGCGGTTAAAGGTGCTGCAACGTCGTCCACGCCTGATAATCAATGACCGTTTACGAATTAATAGGGGCCATTCTCCCTTTTTTAGGGGCGGTTGTTTTAGTTGTTTTGATTATTTTGGGTGTGCAGGCCATAGGTATATTGTGGCGCGTTAAACGGTTATTAGAACGTGTGGATGTACTATCTGACATTAGTCATTGGGGAGGGATCCTGCGTCAGATGTTATCTAAAAAGAAAAAAACCTCATGAAATCCATTGATTTGAGGCAAGCGTATATTGATTTTTTTAAGTCAAAAGGACATGTGTTTGTGCCGTCAGCACCGGTGGTGCCAGTCAATGATCCCACTTTATTATTTACCAATGCGGGGATGAATCAATTTAAACCATATTTTTTGGGTACGGATACCCCCACCCATCGTCGGGCAGTGAATTCGCAACCGTGCATTCGAGTATCGGGAAAACACAACGACTTGGAAGATGTCGGGTTGGATACGTATCACCATACATCGTTTGAAATGCTGGGCAATTGGTCGTTTGGTGATTATTACAAAAAGGAAGCCATTGAATGGGCCTGGCAGTTATTAACCGAAGTATTTAAATTACCCAAGGCTCATTTATTGGCCACGGTTTATGAGGACGACGATGAAGCGGCGCAATTGTGGCGTGATTGCACGGATATCTTACCTGAACATATTGTAAGGTGCGGTCGAAAGGATAACTTTTGGGAAATGGGATCGACGGGGCCTTGTGGTCCGTGCAGCGAAATCCATTTGGATTTAGACCCAACCAAGGGGAAGCCTATTGAGCGAGATCCAGAGACGGGTGGATTAAATTCACGGTACATGGAATTATGGAATTTAGTATTTATTCAATACGATCGTCAGGCCGATGGTGTATTGCAGAATTTGCCCGAATGTCATGTGGATACCGGGGCGGGTTTGGAACGATTGGCGGCACAATTGCAAGGGGTGTCTTCCAATTATGATACCGATTGTTTTCAGTTAATTATTCAGGCCATTGAAGGGGCCCTGGGGGTGGCGTATGCACCGGATCAGGGTGGGGTTCCGCATCGTGTGATTGCAGATCATATTCGAACCGTGGCATTTGGTATTTCAGATAATGTACGGCCATCCAATGATGGGCGCGGCTATGTGTTGCGGCGTTTAATTCGCCGGGCATTGCGATTTGCGGCTCAGGCCGGAAAAAACACCCCATTTTTGCATCAATTAATTCCAGTCGTTAATGAATCGTTGGGGGGGCATTACCCGAATATTTCGGCGCGATTGGATTACATTGCCGAGCTGGTTGAGGCGGAAGAAGCACAGTTTTTACGAACGGTGGCCTCGGGATTAACCTTATTTAAGTCATTAGTGACCGACTTGAAATCAATAAAAAGATCAACCATTCCTGGCGAGATGGCATTTAAATTATATGACACTTATGGCTTTCCTTTTGACTTAACACAGGTCATGGCCAAAGAGCAGGGACTGAGTGTGGATAATGATGGATTTAATCAAGCCTTGGCGGATCAAAAAGAGCGATCACGTAATG
>JBMTIN010000045.1:0-8727 GCA_049437345.1 Candidatus Marinamargulisbacteria bacterium | reverse complement strand
GTTTCATTCAATGGGTTTTGATGATTTTTTACCCACAGGTTAATGGGGGAGTTTACTTTTTTTTTGCCAATCGGCGTATAATTAGGGCATTGAGTTGAATATTTCCCATGCCAAATTGAAAATTTGCTTTCCATTTTTTATCCTTTTTTCAATAATTTTTTGTGTGAAATTACCATCATACTAACAAAACCAGTATGGTTTGTTAAGTGGAGAATAAAAAACGATTTAATATCATCAAAACTTACTCATTGTTGCAACAAAAATGATGCAATGCTATCGCCACTGATATCCCCGCATTTAGGGATTCAACCGAATTAACCATTGGAATTGACATACGGGATATGGGTAACGATGCCAATCCTGGCCATTGCAACCCCGGCCCTTCCCCCCCACATATCAATACAAAGTCCGTTGTTTTTTTAATCTGATGAAAAGGCTGGATGGCATGAGGATCCAAGGCTAAAATAGGTCGAGATGTTGTGCTTAACCAATCCATCCAATCGGGCGCATTATAATAAGTGACATGATTAAATGCACCCGCGGCGGCCGATATACTTTTGGGATGCCAAATATCCACACAATACTTGGTAACACATAATGCGGATACACCAAATGCCGCCATGGTCCGAATAATGGTTCCCATATTACCGGGGTCTTGAATACCATCCAAAATTAATACGCGAGAATGTGTAGAAATATCAGATGATGCCATTGTTCGAGAAACCACAACCATTATGCCTGGATGAGATGGCTTTTTAGTTACGGTCTTAAACCATTCAAATGGCATGGAAACTATTGGGGCGGACGTTGCCCATGAAGGTAAAGAAACCCCTTCTGCAAGCATTACTTGCCTCACTGAGGATCGATCCCCCCATGTGGCCATTACTTTGGGTTGGTCAAGGCATACCCAATCACATTTCCGACGAAAATGAGACGATGAAAACCACCGCTCAATATCGCGCGATGATATCATGTTTTAAATAATACCACCGATGCCTGTGCCGCAATACCTTCTTCACGCCCCTCAAAACCTAACCATTCTGTGGTCGTTGCTTTGACCCCCACCGCATCTATGTCACACTCAAACGCTTGACTCAAACATTTTCTAATCGCCAAAATATGAGGCTTAAATTTGGGCATTTGCGCAATAATAACACTATCCAAATTTCCCAGATGATACCCTTTTTTTTGTACTCGATCATACACATTTTTTAATAACTCAATGCTATCGGCATCTTTATACACGTCATCCGTATCTGGAAATAATTCCCCAATGCTCCCCATGGCCAAGGCACCTAATAAAGCATCCGTAATGGCATGGGCCAAGACATCCGCATCGGAGTGCCCCAATAATCCTTTTGTATGTGGAATAACCACCCCCCCCATAATTAGCGGACGATCCGCAACCAACGCATGAACATCGTAACCAGTACCAATCCGCATCATTTGGACATCCTCAATATTAGGCAAACCACGCGAGTTGAATCACCCAAAACACGCCCGCCACAAATAACCCTATAATGCCCAAAAAAGGCACCGTCACTATAGCCAACAATCGCCAATAAGACACATTGTAAATTTGCCTTAACGTAACACCAATATAATAAAAATAAATAATATTTAATCCAAAAACAAGCATACTTCCTAAAAAAACTGTACTATTTTGAATAATGGCTAAACTTGGCATTAACCACAAAATCGCCTGAGAGAACCCCAACCAATACATCGTATTTTTTAACTGACCGGGCTGATCTAATAGTTGTGCCGTTGAGTCAATGATCGCTGCCATTATTATTAGTCCCACTAAATGAATAATTGTCACCGATAAAAATGCAATCATACCCATGGATGACCATTTGATCATGGATAACCCCCCAGTAATGGCCAAAAGTCCCCACCAAAGCCCCCAATCTTTTTGATGACTATGCAATTGAACCATTAATTTGGGGCCCATAATGTAATCGTATAATCGTTTCATTTAATACATTCCCACTGGACCAAAAGCACTTGGATGAATCACTGAAAAGGATTCGACCATCGCACGAAATGACTGCACCCAGTTTTTAAATCCACGATTTGGATACACCACCTTCGGATCATCCAAACCTACTTTTTTTCCGGCATACTGAACCGCTGAATGCAACCCTCCTAAGGCATCCACCAAGGATTCTCGAAGCGCATCTTCCCCAGCATAAATACGTCCATCCGTTAGAATTTCCGCCCGATCTGGCGCAATATTGCGCGATTCTATTAACATGGTCTGAAACTGCCTATGCACCGTTTTTAACATTTTATTAACTAAATAGTTATCATCCTTGGTAGGTCGACGCCATGGATTCAATAAATCTTTATGAACTCCCGCTTTATACGTACGAACATCCACGCCATATTTTTGAGGCACCTGCGTGAAATCAAAGGTCTGTGTAATCACCCCCAAACTACCAACAATACTCCCCGGATGCGCAAAAATATAATCCGATGCTAAGGCAATCCAATATGCACCAGATGCACCGATGTCCATAATCGATACAATCACTGGTTTTTTTGTTTCAGTTTTAAACCGCTGAATGGCCGCCGCAATTTCTTGCGACGCCCCCACAGTTCCCCCCGGCGAGTTAATGCGGAGTACCACTGCTTTGACCGATTTAGATTCTTTCGCTTCGACTAATTGATCCATAAAAATATCAACCATACTCCCCTCCCATTGCGTTCCCATAGACGTAATCATCCCTTCAATTGGAATCACCATAACGGCCGCTTTTGGCATCACAGATGTGGCTTGATGGGATATTAAAGATTGAGCACGGTTGTAACTTCCGATTAAAATTGACACTACAATTAAACCCACCACCAAGGCAACTTTTTTTGTTTCATTTGACATTTGACGTCTCTTAAATTTGAGCATTGTAAATGGGGGTTCCTTCCGTGCGTTTATTTTGTTGATTCCATGCTGACAAAACATCTTTAATACCTAAAGTCAGTGCCGGTTTTTCACTCACTGTGACCGTTATTTCCTCCGTTTGATTTGTTTTCCCAATCGCATAAAAATCAACCTTGTGTTGCGAGAGCAATGTCTCAAATTCAGTCACATGTTGTGGTAAAACTTCACAAATATACCCACCCGATTCACTAAATAAAAAGGCCCATGGGTCCATGCCATCGGGGCATTGCATTGATACTCCGACAAGTGGCCAATTACGATCCCCACCCACCATTTCAATCACAGCTTGCCATACCCCACCTTGGGATACATCATGCACGGCTTGAGCCAGTCCCTGCCCATTATTTTCACGCAATGCCTGAAATAAAGCGGCATTCATTGCCTGTTCATCCTTAAAGTTTACCTGAGGCACTGTTTTAGGCGCATAGGAAATACCCAGATCTTGTAAGGTCTTCGCCAACTCGGTTTCAGCCAACTGATGATGCCGATTTCCCAGTAAATAGAGAGCGGCCGATGCATGTGTTAATTGCATACGGTGCGCGACATCGGCATCGGGCATTCGTCCAATACAACAAATAACGGGAGACGGCACAACCGCTTTTCCCTTGGCCGATTCATTATAAAAACTAACATTTCCTGAAATAATTGGCACAACATCTTCCTGCGGACTTAACTGACGTGCGGCATCCCCAATGCCACGAACACCTTCCTTAAAATCAAAGAAGACATCAGGATTCTCAGGGTTCCCATAATTTAGACAATCCGTTAACGCCACTGGTTCGGCCCCCACCGCAATAATATTTCGAATGGATTCTGCGACAGCATAGGCCCCCGATACATAGGGATCCCTTTCGCCATAGGTATTGCTATCAATGGTTACCGCCACGCCATGTGGGGCATTTTTCAGTGGGGCTAAAACACAGGCATCGGCTTCACCAGGAATCACCACGCCATTATTTTTAACAAATTGATCGTAATGGCGATAGATATATTTTTTTTGAGCATTATTTAATCGGGATACCATGGCCAACGCGACGGTGTTAAGATCCACCCCCTCTGGCGAAGCGTCAACCCCACGAAAAATCTCCCGTGAAGTTGCCTCACGGTGCGCTAAAACTTCAGTTGTAATCGCAGATACGGGCAAGTCGCATATCAATTGGTCGTTGTGTCGAATTCGATACTTTGGGTCGGAAATCACCCGACCAATCACCGCCGCACCCGCCCCTGGATACAACGCCCCCATATCATGAGATTGGTTAAAAATATCACAAATAGCCGACGCATGTGATTCTGGAACCACCACACAAAATCGCTCCTGAGTTTCGGAACAGGCGATAATTTCAGGATCTAAACTTGAATCCACCACCGGCACATGATTCAAATTAAGTTCGCATCCCATGCCACCGGCCACGGCCAATTCAGATGTGGCACACGCAATGCCACCGGCGCCCAGATCTTTAAATCCAATCGCTATCTTATGTTGATCCACATAACGAAGCATATCGTTAATGGCCACCACCAACACCCGTTTAATAAATGGGTCATGCACCTGTACCGCCCCCAGGTTCTGAACATCGTCATCGGCATCCAAAATTGTGGACGAAAAACTGGCACCACCATACCCTGTGGCATCCGTTGTTTTCCCGATTAGAATCATAACGTACGGCGATGTTTTAGCATCTTCCGGAACTTTTGAGCGAATAATTTGATCCTTACGAACTAACCCAATTGCCGCTACATTTACTAAGCAATTTTCGTTATAAGACTCATGATAAATGGTTTCCCCCCCCACATTTGGCACCCCCAGTGGATTCCCATACCCCGATACGCCTTTGACCACATAATCCGCAATATGATTGACCATGTGATACCCATCCTCTTTGGGAGCAACGCCAAAATGCAAGGAGTTTAACACCCCAATCACATCCGCGCCCATACAATATACATCTCGAACAACCCCACCCACTCCGGTTGCCGCCCCTTCCACCGGCAATACCTGTGACGGATGGTTATGGGATTCATGTGACACCGCAATGCCATAAGTATGCCCATCCACCGTAGCAAATTCAATAATACCAGAGTCTTCACCCACCCCCAGTAAAATATTTGGACCGTTGGTTGGCAACGTTTTTAAGGTAGGCTTCGAACTCTTATAAGAACAATGTTCGCTCCACATAGTGTCGAAAATGGCCAATTCAACCGGTGTCGGAGGACGATGAAGCACGTCCTGAATGCTCTGTTTATCGGATTGTGATAGTGTCATTTGAATATATTATAGCGATTGAAATTTAAAAATGACAATACAAAAGAGAATTGAATATGGTACCGAAGGCCGGAATCGAACCGGCACGAGCGAGGCTCATCGGTTTTTGAGACCGACGCGTCTACCAATTCCGCCACTTCGGCAACTGCTATAAAACATATCACAATAAAAAAAAGATGACAAAATAAATCCCCGAAGTTTTTTAGTGCGGATTGGTGGTCGCATTGAGTGGAATGGGCTATGATAAACAAATGGAAAAAGAAAAACACTGGAAGTATCACATATTTAAAGCCGATGATGTTGACTTTATTGCCGATAAGCTCAATACAACCAACGTTGTCGCAAAAGTACTGAATGCCGCGGGATTTGATCCCACGAATGCCGATGAGCTGGACCGCTTCATGGCCCCAAAAACAGACGAGATACTCGTTGTGGATGGCCTCACTTGCCCAGATCATCTCAAGCGTTCATTTGATCGACTGGCGCTGGCAAAAGAACGAAACGAAAAAATTGTTGTTAACGGGGACCCCGATGCCGATGGCATCTCTGGCACAACAGTTTTAACCACGGGACTACGGCAATTAGGGTTTGATGTCACCTACGATTTCCCCATCCGATCCCGCGAGGGCCACGGGCTACAGCTTCGAATTATTCAGGAAGCCAAAAAAAATGGAGCCTCGCTGATTATTACAACGGACTGTGGCACCAAAGATGTTGAAGCCGTAGCCTATGCCAACGAACATGGCATTGATGTTATTATTACGGACCACCATATTTTAGGTAAAAAATTGCCCGATGCTGTCGCTATTATTAATCCTTACTTGAACCAAAACCCTGAAAATGATGAATATCGCTATTTATCAGGGTCCTATGTATCATTTAAATGGATTATTGGTTTAAAGGAATTTTTTAACGAAACTTTTCCAAAACCTATTTTTGAAACACTGGTTATTGCCGCGAGTTTTGGCGTTATTTCTGATCGTGTAAGTTTGAAAAAACCCATGAATCGAGCCATTGTTAAACTGGGCATTGATTACTTAAATGCAACCACATTACCTGGCGTCAAAGCACTAAAAGAAATCAGTATTCCGACACGATCATTTTTACGGGCTCGTGATATTAGTCGCACTATTGCCCCCCGAATGAATGCGCCCGGCCGAATTGGCGACCCAACTATTGGAATTCCCGACTCAAGCATCATTGTGGACTTATTAATGTCTGGATTATCGGTTGGCCCAACGTCCAACATCAAAGAATTTATTGATAAGTATAAACGATTATTGCACCAAGAAAAACTCATGAAAAATAATTTGGGGGTGGACGATCAAGTGGATCTTGTCGATGAAGTCAATGATAAACGAAAACGGATGACAGAAGACATTGCTACTCAAATTGAAAAAATGCTCGAAACCATCGATACAGACAAAGAAAATGTATTGATTATTCAAGGTGATAATTGGAACAGTGGCGTTATTGGCATTGATGCGGATCGATTACGGGACCGATTTATTTTACCCGCCATTCTTATTACCACACTGGAAGGCAGTGAATTTATAAAAGGGTCCGTTCGAAGTATTCCAACCATTGATATGTATGCCGTTATGGAACGTGTTCAACACCGTTTTGAAGAAGAGCATGGACGCAACCCCTATCAAATTGAAGTGGACACCGTATTAGGTAAGCGTTTGGTCAATGCATTTGGTGGGCATGCCCAAGCCTGTGGATTTTCAATGAATGCCGATGATATCGAACCATGGAAAGCGATGATCAAAGATGAAATGAAAAAGCTACCACCATCTCAATATGATTTTTCCTATAAAATTTTAAAAGATGTTCGGTTTTTTGATATCAATCCCAAATTATTAAGTGATTTAGACACCTTAACGCCCTATGGCCAAGGGTTTGACTTCCCGATTTTTTGTTTAAAGAATGCTAACATATCGGATTCAGCGCGACCATTTGGAAATCGAATGCAAAAGGATCGAACCCCTCATGTGGAGTTTAAAATTCTACAAAAACCAACCACTGAACGATCTAAAACTCAAAAGTCCAGCTTCTTGCGCGCCACCGCCTTTGGACTTTGGGAAAAGTATCAAAAGTTAAGTAAAGAAGGAAATGTAGACCTCATATTCACACTGGATTACCCACATCGACGAACTGGTAAACGCCAGTTCCCCCATTTAATGGTTTTAGATATGAAACCCGCTAAAAAAGGCCACCGCCAAAAATAGACGAAAAAAGGGGGGGACTGAGACTTACTTTTGATTTCTAAGAATTTTCTTTTGACTATTTAGGTGGTCTTTTAAGTTGGTTGAAAAAATGTGGGTGCCACTTCCATCATTTTTGGCCACAAAATACAAGTATGGTGTGTTGATAGGATTCAACGCTGCCATGAAGGCTTTTTTACCCGGTGCGGCAATGGGGCTGGGGGGAAGCCCACGGTGACGATAAGTATTAAATGGTGAAACCGTGTCTAGATCCTTATATGTTAATGATTTTTTACGAGGTTCGCCCATCGCATACCCCACCGTTGGGCAGGATGCTAAGTACATATTCTTTCTTAATCGATGATGAAACACCCCCGATATTAACGGCATTTCCGACACTGTTCCCGCTTCTTTTTCAATAATAGACGCTAGAATCAATGTGTCATAAAAACCGAGAGGTGGATTTTTTTTTGCTCTATACGCACTGAATAATGTGTGATTAAAGGCTTGAATAAATGATTGGTACACTTGTTCAAATGACATGTTTTTTGAAAAGTGATATGTATCGGGAAAAAAAAGTCCTTCAAACCCAGCCTCTGGCACCTGCATTAGATCATCATTAATTGGGGTGCCTTTTTTACGTTTTAAAAAGTCAGAAAACTCGTTTGCACTTGAAATAACGCCTTTTAATTCCAACATGTGGATAATCTCATTCAAGGTAAACCCTTCTGGAATTGTCACCTTTATCCATTGGGGTGTTTTCCCCGTAATAATATCTGCGATACCTTCAAACGATGTATTGGGGGCAATTGTAAACTGCCCGGCATGAATCTTCGATGTTTGTTTTGTGGCCTTTAAATATAAATAAAACAGTGTGGGACGTTGAATCACCCCGGCTTCCACCAATTGATTGGCAACAGCTTTCGCACTTGTTCCTGGTGAAATGATAATTTCAGCCGAATATAATGTGAATGATGCAATCCACAAAAGCCCTATTAAATATGTCATATAATTGCCTTATGGTGGGCGATACTGGAATCGAACCAGTGACCTCTAGCATGTCAAGCTAACGCTCTAACCAACTGAGCTAACCGCCCATAGCGATTATTATAGCGATGAAATATCAATTATGACAATCATTTAGATTAAGGGATCCACATATCCTCCCCAATACGCGGAAAAAGCCGGTCATCGGGTCAAGGTGAGCTTAAAAAAGTTAAATTTCCACCTCTATTGGGACGGTCTCAAAAGGTTTATAAATTCCCCCATTAACCTGTGGGTAAAAAATCATCAAAACCCATTGAATGAAACGTTGT
>JBMTIN010000044.1:0-8796 GCA_049437345.1 Candidatus Marinamargulisbacteria bacterium | reverse complement strand
GTAGGGTTTTATTATTATCGGTACCAATACCGTGGGCATCAATGGCGCCAGTTTCATCATGCCAGTCACTGGTATCGGGCCATTCGATTAAGTGCCTCAGGCGGTTTTTTTTGGCAAAAAGTGTGGCTATTATTTGGTGTGGCCTGTTTAATTTTAGCGGTAATGCGCCCGCAATACGGGGATCGGTTTGAAACGGTGGCACTTACGGGGCGGCCTATTTATTTTGTGGTGGACACATCGTTAAGTATGTTGGCCGAAGACGGTATTCCGACACGATTCGATGTGGCCACGTATCATATTCGTCAGATGATATCGAAAATGAACCATGATCAAATGGCCATTATTCCCTATGCGAGCACGGCATACACATACCTTCCACTGACACATGATGTGTCCGCGATTGATTTATTTTTAACGGACATGTCGGTTGGAATGATCGGTTCGTCGGGGTCAAATATTACCAGTGCATTGCAGGAAGTGGCTAAGAATTGTCGGTTATCTGGGCAATCATCGGCCATTGTTATTATATTTTCTGATGGGGAGTTTTCACCGGATATTGATAAAACGGTTCTTAGTCGTTATATAAATGGAGTTCAGTTACAATCGATTATTGTTGGGATTGGGTCTCGTCAAGGAGAGCCGATTCCCTTTCGATCCAATGACTCAACGATGGCGGTGGCATATAAAAAAGATGCAAACGGTCGTATTGTCATATCAAAGCAGAGAGACGATCAATTGCAGCGTTTGGCGACGTATTTAAATGGGACGGTGATGGATGGTGAGGCCAGTCCTTTGGTGGCTGAGACCGTGGTGAACCAGTTAGCCACATTTGAAACTCAGGCGTTGGCAAAGGAGCAACGCATCACACGTGTGGACCGGTATCATTGGCCGTTAAGTTTGGCGTTTATTTTTATAGTGATGTCGTATACATGGTCCAAATTATTACTCATTTTTCGATGGGTGGGCCCGATGATCGGGTGTTTAATATTATTTACGGTACCCGTGGATGCGGCGCACCCGGCCAATACGTTGTATCAGGCACAAGATTATGACGCGGCGAAAGCATCATTTGAAGCGGCTTTGGTGAATAAACCCGATCATCCAAATATTATGCATAATTTAGGCAATACGTATTATCAATTGGGTGCATTTGATCACGCTATTCAAGCCTATAACGATGCCCTTTTAAGTTTAAATGGGTCGGAAGCCGATGCGGCTCATTATAATTTGGGTACGGCATACCTTAAAAACAACCAATTGGATCTCGCTATTTCAGCGTATCAAAAAATAGGTGAGGATAGTCCCTATAATCGTATTGCACGCCAGAATATTGAACTAGCTCTTCGTCAATCGTCGCCACCACCCCCACCTCAAACAAATGAATCTTCAGATGATTCAGAGTCGTCTTCAGACACAACGGACAATAACCGTGATGCAACCTCATCGGAGTCACTCGATAAAGTGCCGGATACCAAGTCCGCCACAAACAATATGACTAGTTCTGAAAATAATCAAGATAATCCGCCTTTAACTGCATCACAAATTCAGTATTTGGTAGACCAAGCAGAGCGACATGCACGCGAAAAACAGCGTCAAAAAGTGGACAAATTATTTAAAGAGGGTGAGTGGTAATGCGGTGGTGTTTAATTTTGGTGGTAGCTATATCCATAGGCGCAATAGCCAATGAGTTTGAGTTTACATCCAATTTAAATCGGTTCAAAATACATCAAGATGAGTCGGTGGTGCTTACTTTAACGGTGAAGGGGGTGCGTGAGGACATTTATAAGACCATTCAACCGCCCGATTTGAGTCGTGATTTCAATATTCAGTCCACCCGTCAATCGTCGTCATTTTCATTCATTAATGGAACCACGGAGCGAACACGTCAATATCAATACATATTACAACCACGGGCATCGGGTATTTATATTATTGACCCATTTCGTGTTGTTTATCAGTCCAAATCATATGCAACGAAGCCACTTCGTATTGTGGTTCGAGATGCGCGTACCGTGTTGCCGGCCAGTCCATCATCTCCGAATATTAAGCCGGCCGTATCACCAGAATCATCCAGTACATCGTCAATCACCAACCAACGATCGGTATTTTTGGACACGTCAGTGTCCAGCCCCACTATTTTTATGGGCGAGCATATTAATTATTCGGTGGTATTATATCGGCGCATCTCACTATGGAGTTCAATTGCTATTCAACAAGATGACTTGGTGGGTGTGTGGCAAACCAATATGAACCTTGCTCCCGAAAAAATGGTCCAAAAAAATGGGTCGCGTTACTATGCTTTGGAATTGGTTAAGAAAACCATTCGACCATTAAATGAAGGTGTCTTAATCATTCCTCCGGTCACGGCTCGATTTGTTGTAGATCCATTTTCGGGGGAACGTCAATTAACGTCGGCCATGGTGACCATTAATGTTATGCCTTTACCTGACCCTAAACCGGTGTCCTTTATGGGGGCAATTGGCTCATTTTTAATGACAATGAGCACACCGAATGCTGTACCAGATTCGAATACATTTGATGTTCAAATTTCGATTGAAGGGGATGGTGATTTGGCCACTATTCAGCCGCCGGTCATTCAAGATACTAGTGAGTATCGTGTTCTTTCAGCCCCCAGTGTACCGATAAAAAATGGCGATAAGAAACGTACTTTCGATTATGTAATTATTCCAAAAGTATCCGGTGAAATACGCATTGCACCCGTTGAGTTTTCTTATTTTTCAAAGACCGATATGCAGTATGTGACACAGATATCCCCATCCTTTAACATCATCGGGGTCGTAGCTTCGGTCGCTTCGGAACATGACACGTTGAATGTGCATCAGGACATTCAATTTTTAGTTGATAATACAGTTCTAACCCGCATTATTGCGGGCATTGATCATCCTTTGGTGATACCGTGCCTGTTGGCCATGAATGGCGTGATTTTTTTGGGGTTCATAGTGGGCATTATTCGACGTCGACGCACTTTTCGTCGTGATCATCCAGCCAAAATACGTCGAGTATTACTTCGGAGAATTGAGGGGATGGATCAAACCACTCCCGTATCCGAGCTGATGTCATGTCTTATTCAGGTGTTGACTTTTTTTACTAATTATTCTGAACCAAGCATTGATTCCAAAAAAATCGAGATAGCATTATATGGGGCTAAGGTATCGGAGGCTCAGATTAAGAGCACACTTCAATGGATTAAAAATGCGCAGGCATTGCAATTTTCAAAAGATAAAAAAAAGGATCAACATCACTCCGTTTCCGATAGTTTAAAACGAATTTTATATGGTATTATTCAAGAGGTAGGGGCGTCATAATGCATTGGTTTTTTATTTTTATTTTTTCGTTGGGGGTTTTTGCTGGAGATTACTCGGCCCGCGAATGGTATCTGAATAAAAATTATGATGCGGCTAAACAAATGTATCAAGATCAATTAGAAACGGCGCCTTCAAATTTTGCATATCATTACAATATAGGTGCCGTATATTATCGTTTAAACGATCTGCTGATGGCCAAGTTGTATTTCTTAAAAGCGCTTAAGTTTCGACCTCAACATCGTGAAACGCGTCAGAATCTTGATTTGGTGAATGGTGGTTTTGTCGATGACATATTATTTTTTGATTCATATTGGCCCAGCATATTGGGGCTTCGGTTGAACGTGATATTGGGGGTGATGCTTATTTTAACAATGCCCTTTATGATCGGTATTTTTTGGGGCCGCGGATTATCGTCGGGATTGTGGGTTCGGCGAGGGCTCGCCGTGGGCGCATTGGCGTGGTTTGGTGGGATGACTTGTATTACTATTTTAATGATGAATACGCCAGATTACGGTTTGGTTATTGTAAAAAAATCCCCCATTTATTCAGGGCCATCACAAACACAATCCACTTTATTTTATGTCCATCGTGGGGCAGAATTTAAATACCTTCGTTCTTCATTAAATTGGCATCATATTCAATTTTCAAATGGGTTAAAAGGTTGGATTCCAGCCAATGAGGTTTTAGCGATATGATGCGACGTTTAGCGTGTTTTTTTTGGCTGGTGTCGTGGCCATTATTTGCCAGTATTTTGCCGTATTTTCCCCGTGTAGATCAGTCATTTTCATTTAATCGAGTTCATGAGAATGCGTTGGCGTTTGCATTTAATGCATACTCACTTCAACCCATGACGACGTCGGGTATGACTCTGGCGCATCAGAACCGAGAATGGGATTATAATTGGTTTATTTTGGGCGGGTCTATCGCAAGTTCAATTGGTCAATGGGGTATTGGTTATTCAAATTATGGTGCAAGCACATTGCCGGTTACGTCGTTCGATGGTGTAGGCTATTATATTTCGGGAAAGGGGGCCGATACTTTTGAGACGGTGTCTTTGGTGTATCGTCCCGATGTATCATGGGTAAACATTGCTCTTTACGTTATGCACAAACGCCGAAAGTTAATGGATCAATCGGCACATGCGACGTATATCGATGTGGCGGTATCGTCTTCCCATATCTTGAATCATCAACTGGGGGTTAAAACCAATCAGTGGTTAGGTACAGATTACAAGTGGAGCGATGGTGTGGCCACCGCATTGCCACGCTATATTGGCGTATATTATATTCAACCGTTATCACCGTTTACAGCTGCGGCATCTTACGATGCCTGTTTGAATGATTCGTCATTGTCGACCGTGACAAGTACTCTTATGTTTGAGTTGGATACGATGATTCACCTATTTTTTGAATATCAGTTTTTTGAAGATAACACAGCGGTGTCCTTTGGTTCCGAAATTCAGTTGTCGGACATGCTTGAACTTCGTTATGCGCATCGAAATGAACACCTGAATTATCGTGATCAAACGCATCATTCACTGGGGATTGGCGTAGAATTTTGAACCGCCTATAATAAGGACGGATGACGAAAAAAAAAACGTACTTTTTTATTGGTATTAATGGGATCGGCATGAGCGGTTTGGCCATCTTATTAGCGGAACAAGGCCACACTATTTTAGGGTCAGATACGTCGTCAACCCTCCGTCGTGATGAGTTTAATCAACGGGGCATTAAGGTGGTTGATTTTCATTGCAAATCACACATTAGCGATGCTGATTGGACGATCGTGTATTCAAGTGCTATTTCAGCCGATAACCCGGAACGACAACAAGCCAAGGCTTTGGGGTGTCAGCAAGTCAAGCGTGGGGCATTATTAGCGATGGTTATGTGTGAATTTAAACATCAGCTGGGGGTTGTGGGGACGCATGGAAAAACCACCACCACATCGTTATTAATTCATATTTTTTCGGAGTTTTTATCGCCATCGTATTTTGTTGGCGGGCATTTAGATGGCGCGCCCCATGCGCAATTAAATGCATCGGATTGGTTTATTTCTGAATTGGATGAAAGTGATGGTTCATTTTTATCCGCCGTTCCCAATCATGCCATTATTACAAACATTGAACATGAGCACATAAATTACTATCTAACAAAGGCGGATATGGTTATGGCCTTTCAAGCATTCATTCAAGCGATCATCGATAGTGGGGGAGTCTGTGCGATTAATATTGACGATTCAGTATCAAAAAAATTAATACATCCGTGGCGGACAAGGGCGTCGCTCATTACCTATGGCATTGAATCAGAAAAAGCGCAAGTTCGTGCTGATTCTATTCAGTATACGTGGCAAGGAATATCCTTTCGATTAATTATTAATGGGGCATTTACCGATACGGTAACCGTACCTTTAATGGGACGACATAATGTATACAATACGCTATCGGCGATTGCTATTTTAATTCAGGCCAATATTCCTTTAAAGCATGTATTGAATGGATTGGCATCATTTCGTGGGGTTCGACGTCGATTGGAATTAAAATATCAGGCCAATGGAATTTCATTATATGACGATTATGCGCATCATCCAACCGAAGTGATTTCAACACTTGAAGGCATTTATAAGAGTTTTTCAAACCACCGTATTATTACGATTTTTCAGCCTCACCGTTATTCACGATTAACCAATTTATTTGAGGCGTTTGCCACGTCATTTGAGCGATCTTCAAAGACATGCATCATGCCGGTTTTTTCGACGGGAGAGTCACCGGATAATTATAAGTCGTCCATGGATTTAACCGAACGTATTAATGATCATGGCGGATGCGCGGTATGTTTTAATACCGTGAACGAGGTGATTGACGATTTATCGGGTCAGTTAAGAAATAACGATATTATTTTAATTATGGGGGCCGGTGATATTACAAATATTGCGAAGGACTTGGTTCCCCTTATTAAAAATACGAGGTCCAGTTATTAAAGCACACGTTGACTATCCCATTCGTCGTTTAACGTCGTTTTATCAATCGGGTGTTGTGTCCGATTTAATCATTATTGAACAACCGTCGGATGTAATGCAGTTGCCATCGAACCATAGGCCCATTGGTGCTGGATCCAACAGTTTGATTTCTCCAGAGATATCGGTGCCACTCATTAAAGTTGCCCCTAATTACTGTGATATCCAAGTTCACGATGATCATAGCATCACGTGCAGTGCTGGATTACCATTGTCTATTTTTTTAAAAAAAATGACGGAGCACTCATTGAGTGGTCTAGAGTTTGCGACGGGTGTTCCAGCATCTTTAGGTGGTATGGTATACATGAATTTTGAATGTTGGGGCATGGCCATGGGGGATTACGTATTGGCCGTTCAATTATATGACTCAAAGCATGGGGTTCGTTGGGTTTCCCGCTCAGATTACGATGCGGGGTACCGATGGACATCCTTTCATGAGCAATCGGTTATTTTATTGGCGGTTCGCGTTGCATTAACACCATCGTCATCGGGCAAAATAAAACAAACCATGGCCACATATTTAACCCGTCGAAAAGAAAAACAACCGCTTTTAAATCGCACGTTTGGTTCGGTGTTTAAAAACCCAGCCCATCAAAAAGTTGGGGCGTTAATTGATCAGTTAGCCTTAAAGGGGCAATCCATCGGCGATGCCAAGGTATCACTCATGCATGCGAATTTTTTTGAAAATATTCAGGATGCGACGTTTAAAGATACCGTGGCCTTAATTAAATTAATTCAAAATAAAGTCCATGAAATGTACAATATAAAACTAGAATGCGAAGTTCAAATCATCGATTAACATCATTTGAAAACAAGGTCATTGCCGTGATTGGTGGGGGGGTGTCTAGTGAGCGTGAAGTATCCTTACGTTCGGCTAAAAATGTGGCCACCGCATTGCGTGCCATGGGATTAACTATTATTGAATGTGATCCGTCAACGCCGGATTTTTTTGATGCGTCATTTGATATTGCATTTAATTGTTTGCATGGTGAATGGGGAGAGGACGGCGGTCTTCAGGGGTATTGCCATTTAAAAGGAATCCCTTATACGGGGCCAGGGATAAAGCCTACGATGATTGGTTACGATAAGCCATTATTTAAGCAATTAGCTCAAGGTTTGGGAATTTTAACACCGTCATCGCACGATGGTCCGGATACCTATCCCTTCATTGTAAAGCCCAAGAGAAATGGGTCCAGTATTGGGGTGCATATTGTTAAAAGCGAATCCCATTGGCACCAACTAATGCAATCGTCGCCCGAGATCGCCGGGGATGATTATTTTTTTGAATCGTATATTGATGGCATTGAAATTACGTCGGGCGTATTAACCGTTGATAATACCGTTGTGGTATTACCGATACTGGAAATTGAAACGAGCCATGATTTTTATGACCTTGATGCCAAGTACACTCCGGGTAAAACAGACTTTATTTTGCCGGCACGTGTTCCCGTTGAGGTGTCCCATCGGGTTATTGAATTATCGACTCAGATTTACAAAGCCTTCGGGTGTAAAGGGTGCATTCGAATCGATATAATTGTAAAGGATCATCAGCCCTATGTTTTAGAGATGAATACGAATCCGGGATTGACTGAATTATCGGATATTCCCGCGCAGGCTGCGGCCATGGGTATGGATTTTAAGGCGCTTATGGGGCATTATTTGGCGAGTGCGATTTAGATACGGCGTTATTTTTTTAATACTGGTGGGGGTACTTTGTGCGATTCTATTGCCTGTTCAGCTAAAGGCTCAGTTTCATGCATCTGAAGAATGGATACCTAAAAAAGATATACTGCATGATATTCAAGCCATTCATACGATTCGTTTGATTCAGTTAATCCATTGGCCCGTGATTAAACATCGTTTTTTAAAAAAGTATCCCATGATTGAATCAGTGACGCTTGGTTGGCGAAATTATCCGGCGTTGCATGTTAATATTATCGAGAAGTCGCCGTGGGTGATGGTGATGAACAATAATGAGGCCCATTTATTTTCGCATGATGGGACATGGCTGAATCAGGGATTGAGCGATGTTGAGTTACCGAATCAGGCATTGGTTATGGTGATGTCCGATTCGCCCATCTCAAGTATGGGTAAACTAATGCCCCGTTATTTAAAAGCGATTCAATCCATTATAAAACATGTGACAACCACTCCCTTGTTGGTGCTGCACCATATTGTATTAAGTGATGGGACGATTCAATTAAGAACGACCAATGGTATGATGATTATTATTGGGGATGAGCAACGCATGAACGAAAAATTTAAGATGTTAAAGTATTTTATGGGGCAGTACCGTCACAAGTTAGGGCCAACAACAACCTTGGATCTTCAGTATTCAAATCGGGTGATTGTTCGATAAGGGGATGGGATCATCGTCAATTATTGCGGGCATTGATATTGGGACATCTAAAATTAGTATGGTTGTTTCTCCTGCATCACCACTTCGGCTCATCTTTTC
>JBMTIN010000043.1:0-8988 GCA_049437345.1 Candidatus Marinamargulisbacteria bacterium | reverse complement strand
AAATGGGCCGCCAACATGGTATCAAATGACACCCCATTTAATTGAATACCCACCGTTGATAATACCTGGTACTCATATTTGGCATTATGCGCAATTTTAGGAATAGATGCATCTTCGAGCACGGGTTTAAGTACTTGCATTAAAGGATGCAATGGCTTTTCATCATTAAGCAACCGACCTGAAAACATATTGTTAGAACAATAGATTACAAACGAAATCCCTTTGGATGCCGTAATTGCCACCGCCACAATGTGTGCGTCTCGAGGATCCAACGATGTGGTTTCTAAATCAAAGGCAAAGCCATGTGTTAATAAAGGCATTAAGGCCGTCGCATCGGCGACGGTATCAATCACTTGAAACGACGCCGGCTCATAGGGGATAACAGTGGATGGTGACACCGATACGTCTCTATTTGAATCTGTATTTGATGCCGTCAACGGTTCCTTTGAAAAGTCGTTTAATCGTGATATTAACCGTTTAAATTGATACGTTTCAAAAAGATCATGCACCTTGGACCAATCCGGTTGAAATAAAAAATCATCCCACTCAACCTGAATTGGGACCTGTTGATTAATTGTCACCAAGGTTTTCGATAAATAAGCCATCTCTTTATTTATTTCTAGTTTTTTTCGAACAGATGCCGATGAAATATACGCCAATTGGTCATAAATACCGTCCAAGGTATGGTGTGTGCCCAATAATGCCAAGGCGGTTTTTTCCCCCACCCCTTTCACTCCGGGAATATTATCGGAAGGATCCCCTTTTAAGGCTTTATAATCAATGAATTGATCGGTGGTCAAATTAAAGTTTTTGGTTAATTCATGGGTATCATATACCACATAATTGGAGACACCTTTTTTACTCATGACAATACTGGTGTTCGCATTAATTAACTGCAACAAATCCATATCACTGGATAAAATATACGTTAATTTGCCTTGATTTGAAAACTGATTTGATAATGTCCCCAATAAATCATCCGATTCGTATCCGGCCAATTCAAGCAGTGGAATATCAAACGATGATAACAAGCGTTTAAATTCTGGCAACTGAACTAAAAAATCATCGTCAGGAGCTGATCGGTTGGCTTTATATTCTGGAAATAGTTCATGACGGTACGTGGGTTCTTTTCGGTCCAAACAAATACCCACATGGGTGGGATTAAATTGCTTGAGCGCATTTAACATCATGGTAATAAATCCATACACCGCATTGATTGGAACCCCCTCGGGCGTGGTTAAATTGGGTGGATACCCATAATAGGCTCGATACAATAATGAAAACCCATCAATGAGTAATAGGTCACATTTAGGTGACATTCGATGAACGCATGTCCTGAACTTCCGGCGGCAATGGAAATAAAATATCTTTCTCAACCGAAGGGGACTTATGAACGCGAATATCAGGATATTGGGACTTAATACGATCCAATAAACGTTCAATTAAATATGATGGAACGGACGCTCCGGATGTGACACCCACTCGCTGATACGATGTTAACTTTGTCATATTTAAGGCTTCGGGTAAATCAATAATAAAACTATCTACTCCGTGTTGCTGGGCGGTTTCAACCAATCGATTACTATTGGAGCTGTTGGCCGACCCAATCACAATAATTAACTCACATTCAGCCTTAGCCAAAGCTTTTACGGCATCCTGACGGTTTTGAGTGGCATAACAAATATCTTCTTTCCCTCCCGTAATAATATTGGGATACCGGTCTCTTAATTTGTTAATTAGAAACGAGGTATCATCAACGGAAAGGGTGGTTTGCGTTAACACCCCAATATCGACATCTTCTGGTAAATTCAGTTCGGCAACATCGACCTCGTCTTCAACCACATGCAACAAATCCGGGCGAATATACCCCGATGTCCCAATGAGTTCCTGATGCCCTCGATGGCCAATTAACACAATATGAATGCCTCGCTCTGAATATCGTTTGGCTTGACGATGCACTTTGGTTACCAATGGGCAGGTGGCATCAATAATCGTAATGTTTCGTTTTTTAGCCGCCGCATAAACATCGGGAGACGTGCCATGGGCACTAAACACAATCACGTGATCATCGGGGACATCGGCCAAATCTTCAACAAAAATAACCCCACGGGATTCAAAATCTTTAATTACCGATGTATTGTGCACAATGGCATGACGTACATATAGTGGCACACCAAATTTTTCAATGCTTAACGATACGATATCAATGGCATTAACAACGCCCGCACAAAACCCTTGGGTATGTGCTAAATGGAGATCCGTTGGTGTCATAAACGAAAGTATAACAGAAAACACACTCTTGGTTAATATCAATCAACATAATAAAACAGGCCACGAATGTGGCCTGTTCCGAGGGAAACTCTAACTATGTTTTTATTATTTTATGATTGATTATCACCCCCCTTTTTTATATTTTTTTGATATGTCATTTGTTTACCGCCCCCTTTCATTTAATCGCCTCACCCTATTACTGGCAAAATCATGCCAAAAAAAAGCTTAAAAAAAAGCCCTCTATTAATAAATAATTTGCAGTATGTACAAATAAAATGTATATTTTAACATATGAAATTAAATAATAAAAGAAAAATCAACGAATTACTTGAAAAAGAAAATTATACTGAATTAATTGAAGAATTGCAAGGATGTGACGATTTAAATGACCAATTGATTCTTGGGATTGCCCATTATAAGTTAAATCAATGGCCAAAGGCACAAGTTATTTTTGAAGCACTCAATAAAATCGCCCCCACCATTGAAATTCAAACCTATTTGATTATTACCTACCTAAAACAAGGCTTGGCTGATCAGGCACTCAACCAGTATGTCGATGTATGCCAAAAAGAAAACCAACAACTCATGAATGATATTCACAACAACAACATTGAAATGGCCAAAAATCGTTGTTTACTTTTATTGGCCATCCCAATCAATGCCCCAGATATCAAAGACGCTCCGTTTGTTGATCTTAAGCATAGTATTGATACAATGAACTATACACAAGTACTTCATCAACTCAACAAAGAAAAATAGTGCCTAGCGGCCGATATTTTATCCCTCAATGCCACACCCACTCTCGTTGTTCGGGGCTCACGGGCGTCCACGGTCTTAAAATCAACCACTAAACCCTATTTTTCATCACCTCATGCCTAGCGGCCGATATTTTATCCCTCAACGCCACACCCACTCCCCCCCCCACTCATTATCGTTTACGTAATCGAATGGTTTTAGGCGTAATCTCAATCAGTTCATCATCGTTAATAAAAGACAAACAATCTTCCAACGACATGACCGTTGGAGGGGTTAATAACACGTTATCATCAGATCCTGCCGCTCTCATATTGGTCAATTTTTTAGACTTTGCAACATTAACAACCATATCATCTTCTCGCGCATTTAACCCAACGATTTGCCCTTTATAAACCGATATCCCCGGGCCCAAAAATAATTCGGCCCGCTCTTGTAAATTAGACAGTGCATAAGCCACGGTTTGACACGTTTCTTTCGATATTAAAACGCCCCGTTGGCGTGATCGTATCTCGCCCGAAAACTTTTGGTAATTTTCAAATGTTGAATACAGCGTGCCCAAGCCCTTTGTTAATTTCATAAACAAAGATTGGTAACCCAATAATCCCCGTGTGGGTGTTTTAAATTCATACTGAATACTCGCCCCATCTTGAATCATGTTCGTCATTTGTCCTTTTCGTTCAGCCATGGACTCAATGACTTTACCCCCCAAAGACTCATCGACTGTAATCGTGACATTTTCATAGGGCTCTTGTTTAACGCCATCAATCGTCTTAAAAATAACCTTAGGGCGACTAACTTGAAACTCGTACCCTTCACGACGCATTTTTTCGATTAAAATAGAAATGTGCAATTCTCCACGACCCGCCACCTGATACCCAATGCCGGTATCACTATCCGATACTTTTAAAGCCACATCGGACAATGTTTCACGGAACAATCGCTCACGAAGTTGGCGAGTGGTTACAAATTCGCCTTCTTTGCCCGCAAACGGTGAATCATTCGGCAAAAATGCCACGGAAATGGTCGGGGGATCAATAGCGGCCATTGGTAAGGGCGCCGGATGATCTGGATCAACAATGGTTTCGCCCACCGTAACATCTTGAATGCCCGATAAGGCCACAATTTGTCCCGCCGATGCACTGGATACCTCATCAAAATCATTTCCTTTAAACACATGAAGTTTGGAAATTCGCCCCGACCGAATATCTGAATCTAATCCAGTAGAAATACCAATGGATTGATTAACTTTTAATACCCCACCAGTAATTTTACCAATGGCCGACCGCCCTAAAAATGGGGAATATGAAATCGTCGATACCAGTAACTGTAAAGGGTCATCGGAAGAAAATGCTGGCTCTGGCAATGCCGACACAATTAAATCATACATCTCTTTCATGGAATCGGTTTCCACATCCAAACTCATTGATGCCCAGCCATTCTTAGCAGATGCGTAAATAACCGGAAAATCTAACATATCATCCGACGCATTTAACTTCACCATCAAATCAAATACCTGGTCCAACACCCAATCGGGCCGTGATGATGGCTTATCAATTTTATTGATGACCACAATTAAAGGAATCTGCTGAGCAATGGCCTTTTTAAGAACAAAATACGACTGTGGCATGGGCCCTTCTTGAGCATCCACTAAAAATAATGCCCCATCGGCCATTTTTAATACCCGTTCAACTTCACCACCAAAATCAGCGTGACCGGGAGTATCAATGATATTAATATGTGTATCTTGATACTGAAATGCGCCATTTTTTGCCTGAATAGTAATGCCTCGTTCACGTTCTAAGTCCATGGAATCCATGATTCGCTCTTCCACATGTTGGTTGTCTCTAAACAACCCGCTTTGTTTAAATAATTGATCCACCAAGGTTGTCTTACCATGGTCAACGTGAGCAATAATAGCAACATTTCGAATATTTTTAGTCATCCGCCAACCATAACAATAAAGAAGCGTTTAATCAATCTTATTTAAACAAATGTTATTTCTGATGCATTATTTTCAATGGAATAAAACTCGCCTTCACGATACACCATTTGACCATTAACAAACGTCATTAACGGACGCCCCTTAATTTTTTTTCCATCAAATGCGGACCATCCACACTTTGATACCGTGGTTTTATTTTCAATCACCATGTCTCCGTCCAAATCAACAATAACTAAGTCCGCAAAATAACCATCATATAATCGTCCTCGCTCTTGAATACCAAATAATGATTGGGGTGCCCCACTCACCCAATGTGATACTTGATTCAATGTTGCTTCTCTTGTCTGGTAAAATTGCAACGCCAAAGGCAACAGGGTCTCAACCCCGGGCATCCCCGATGGGGCCGTCCCAAATGGCTCTGTTTTTTCAGATACTAAATGTGGCGCATGATCCGTTACAATCGATGAGATAATACCTTGATTTAAACCATACCATAACCGATCCGCATGATATTTAGTGCGAAGTGGCGGGTTAATTTGAGCCAAAGTACCCAGTTGATCGTATACGTTAGGTGCATGCAACAATAAATGCTGAATACAGACCTCTGTCGTAATGTACGGTGGTAAGTCCTGATTCATGAGCCAATCCACTTCATCGGCTGTGGTTAAATGTAAAATATGCAACCGTTGCTGATGTTTTTTTGCCAAAGCTACCGCCCGTTGAGTGCACGCAAGTGCCGCTTCAGGGCTTCGAATCAACATATGATCTTTGGGATTTGTTGAGCCCACATACTGAGCCATATTATGACGCACCATGGTTTCGTCTTCCGAATGAATAACAATTGGTTTGTTGGCATGCTTAAAAATAGCATCTAAAATCGAAGCATCATCTACTAACATATTCCCAGTAGATGAGCCCATAAAAATCTTTATCCCCGGACAGTTTTCCGCTTGAATTAAAGCATCTAAGTTGTCAAGTGTGGCCCCAATGTAAAAATTATAATTGGCATATGATGTTTCACTCGCGATATTTTTTTTATGGTTTAATGCATCAATCGTAATTGTTGCTGGTTGATTGTTTGGCATATCAAAAAAACTGGTCACGCCTCCAGACACGGCCGCTTTTGATCCGGATAAAATAGTTTCTTTGTGCACAGGCCCGGGCTCTCTAAAATGAACATGAGTATCAATGGCTCCAGGCATCACCGTTAAGCCAATATCGTCAATCACAACATCCGCTGACGCCGTAATCACGGGAGCTATTTGTTGAATGCGTCCATTTTGAACCAATAAATCCCCTTGAACCACATCGTTGGGCAATACCAACTGAACACGTTTAAATAAATAGGAGTCAATCATAACTTTATTTTGTCAGATAACCCCCAAACTGACAATTTGAAGTAATTATTAATACGTTACCCCGGCATTTTTAACCCGCTCAAAAAACGTGCTCTCAAGCGATTTGAATTGATATTGTCCGGGAACCATCCCCCCCAGTATATGATCACCAAATGCTAACCGTTTTAATTTTGTTACATGCGTGCCACACCATTCAATCATGCGTCGAATTTGACGGTTTCTCCCTTCAAACAAATGAAATTCATACTGATTTTTTTTAATCTCCATAATTTTACAGGGAAGCGTCAATCCATCCGTTAATTGAATGCCGGACGATAAGTCTCGTTGTTGTCGCATACTTAAGGGCGCTTTTGTCCAAACGTAATACACCCGCTTATGCGGTATGCCTGAATTTAAAAAACTATTTGCAAACACGCCATCATTCGTAAGTAAAATTAATCCTTCAGACGCTTTATCCAATCGACCAATCGATGAATAATGAGCGTATTTTTTAGGCAATAAATCCACCAATTCTTTTTGATCATTTCCTTGTTTACAATTGGTCCATATATTTCGGGGTTTATTCATTTTTATGACACCCAACCCTTTTGCGTAGGTCTTAATCTTAGGATGAAACGATACTTGATCCGTCTCGCTAATCATCTGCAATGAGTGGGTGGTTATTTCATTATTAACACTAACATACCCAGCATTAATCATGGCATCGGCCACTCGCCGTGAAAACACCCCACGTTTTGACAAATAATGTTGTAACTTCACGCGGAGTTTTTAATGTGCGCCAGACCTTTTTGGCCAATGTCTTTTCGGTAATATGCCCCATCAAACGAAATTCGTTCGCATCGCTTATAGGCTGACGAAATGGCATCTTTTAACGATGCACCTTCCGCACAAACGGTTAATACACGCCCACCATGAGTTAAATACTGACCTTGCTCATTTAGCTGGGTGCCAGCATGAAACACATACGACGACATGTCAGCCGCATGATTCAATCCATCAATCAAATGCCCCGATGCATACGACCCAGGGTATCCCTCCGAAGCCATCACAACACCCACGGTATGAGTATCATCCCACTTGAGTGTTACTTGATCCAACTGCTGATTCACAATGGCTTGAAACACCATTAATATATCGGATTGTAATTTTGGCAATACAATTTGTGTTTCGGGATCACCCAACCGAATATTAAACTCAACCACATAAGGATCCCCCATCGCATCAATCATTAATCCAGCGTATAAAATACCTTTGTAATTAAGGCCATCATCGGCGAGCCCTTTTACCAACGGTGTTAGAATACGCTCCATAACCTTTTTTTCAACATCACTCGTAAAAACAGGGGCTGGAGAATAGGCCCCCATTCCTCCAGTATTCGGGCCTTTGTCACCATCAAAAATGGCCTTATGATCTTGCGCCGACACCATGGGAAGTACCGTGGCCCCATCCGTAAATGCAAATAATGAGGCTTCTTCCCCTACTAGAAAATCTTCAATGACTACGCATTGCCCAGCGGTTTTAAATACACGATCAATCAAACAATCCGATAATGCCTTTGTTGCAACTTCAAGCGTTGGCGCAATAATCACCCCTTTCCCAGCAGCTAAGCCATCCGCCTTAATAACCACGGGATAACAATCTCGATGTTTAACATAGGCTAAAGCATCATCGAATGAATGAAACTCACGGTAATCGGCCGTTGGAATGCCGTATTTTTTATATTTCCCTTTGGCCCAAGCTTTAGAACCTTCCAATTGAGCGGCCGCTTTTGTTGGTCCAATAATGGCCAATCCCTTGGTTTCAAAAGCGTCAACAATTCCCAATACCAAAGGTTGCTCAGGCCCCACAATCGTCATATCAATGCCTTCCGTGAGAGCAAACGATACTAGCCCAGGAATGTCATCCGATGAAATTGGGACATTTTTCGCGCACTGAAACGTGCCGGGATTCCCTGGCGCCACAAATAATGATGTTAATGAGGGAGATTTTGAAATGGCATGTGCAATGGCATGTTCGCGACCACCCGATCCAATTAATAATACTTTCATGCCTTTATTTTTTAAGGATTGTCGATTGAATGTCAAGAAAACAGAAATTTATATAGAAAATTAACCTATTCTTCTATAAACTGAGACTATGAACTGGCAAGAATTTATTGCAATGATTCAAACCCCATCGGAATCCACTTTTTTTATGTCAAATATACACCCTGTAGATATAATTGGAAAACGATTGTCCGGGCTATTAAACACAGACGGAGGGCAGTTGGTGATTGGCTACGATAAAGTTAATATTCACCTTACAGGCTACAACGCCCCCGATGACTGGATTGACGTATTTATTCAAAATGAATTCAATAATACCGATTTAATTACCCCCTCATTTCTGTTCCGATCAAATAAAAAAATTTTAATTTTAGATGTATCCGCATCGCCGACGCCCATGCCCTACCAATCCCAATTTTATCGACTAAATCAACGACAACTATCATCATTTGAACCACCAACAATATTATCTACACCCACCATCGAATCGCCAGCACCATCCCCATTCAACTCACCCGTTAACGAGCCTATGGATGCAACAGCATTGGTTGACCAGGCATTAAATGACCGACAAATCCGTGCCCTTGAACACGTAAAAGCAACGGGAGCCATTAAA
>JBMTIN010000042.1:0-8991 GCA_049437345.1 Candidatus Marinamargulisbacteria bacterium | reverse complement strand
GTAAAATACGCATCAAAAATCCAACGATTTTCCCAGGTTTTACTGGTGGCACCCGAAATCACGTGATTCAAATTAATCATTTCACCGTCATTTAAATCATAATTGGCTTGAATCGAAGTTGAAAACATGGGAGATGGCGTAATATCAAATCGACTCACCAAAGGTGAATAGCGATGTTGCTGCAATAAATAGGTGGTTCGAAACACGCTTTTGAATGTCCTGTTGGGGCGAATCAATAATTCGTATTCATTGTCCAATTGATAATCCACCACCCAGTTATACCCCGATGAATATTTTAATGCATATTTGGTATCCGACAAATAATACAATGTAATGGTTTCTTTCAATTCATTTGTATCTCGCATATCTCGTTCATCAAAATAAAATGGAGTATTGCCATTTTTAGGAACCCAAGTGCGATGATGCGCCGTATTTGTTTTTAAAAATGAAAATGAATCCGTGGTGTATTGACTGGTATTATTCAAGGTAAAAGTTTGATCCCCGCTAAAATAATGGTATTGCTTATACGACGTATTCAATTGAAGTTTTCCATTTAAAAAGTCATACGCATATGCTCCATTTAATGCTTGATCTAAAATAAATCGAGACTGCGCATAATCCCGTTGTTTTTCTAAACTGGAAATATAATATTGCTCCATATAATAGCCATATTGAACTGACTGATTCAGGCCCCACTCATCATTAATCTTGTGGGTATTAAATGACATGTCAATTTCAGGTAGTTTTTGAACAATATGGTTTTGAATATCCGATGTCACCGTATCTTCATCAGTATCAAAATAGACATCAAATGCGGTTCGAATGTGGCCAATACTCTCAATTTTTTTAGTAAGTTCATGAGTGGACTTCAAGTAACTATCTTTTCGCTTATCAACCGCACTCAATTCTTTTTGATAATAACTAACGTGATTTTTATTTGTAATATCATATCCTATTTTTTGACTATTTTTTAAATTAATTGCATCGCTAATCACGCTATTTTTAGACCGTTTATACGCCACCGATGCCGAATGATTATCGTCTTGTGTTTTAACATAATCAAATTGATACGTTTGAGGGGTTAAATGAATTAATTCTGTTTGATTAAATGAATAAGTAACACGCTCATCGGCATTGATTTTTTTTTGCTTCAGTTGAATTAAATGCGCATCGGACTTTACATCGCCGCCTTGAATCAAGTACATATTTTTAGATTGAATATGTGTTTTTAATGTCGTGGTGTCGGATATCTGAACCACCTGGTTCCATTCCTTAACATTATTTTGAGTCCCCGATACCCCGTAGTAGTAAATATCCCCCTCCAAATTAGTGTAATTATTATAATTTAACCGCGTCCCCAAACCAATCCCCTTTTTACTTAAATAATCCATGTAGGCTTGTCCGGTCCAATGGTCATTCAACACATAATCCACCTGACTTTTAAAAAAGCCCCCTTCAATCGTATTCGTCCCAATTACTGGCATTAAATAGATCACTTTTCGTTTTCCCAAATCAAACACATAGGCGGGCGACCAAAAACCCAAGGGAATAAATAGTACCGGATTTACCAATCGTACATTTTGACCAATCACGCGTTTTTTAGGGTAAATTGAAAATGATTCGGCATGAATATAGTAATGCGGGGGATCATAATCACACGTGGTTAAATACCCATTTTTGCCAATTTTATACGAGGAATGATCCTCAAACGATTCCGCCCGCGAGAATACCTGTTGGTGCTTTATCTTCGTGGTCAATTCAAATGACACATCATTAATCTTTATTACCCCGGTCGTTGTATTATAATGAAAGTATTCTGAAATAATCACTTGATTTCCTTGAACAAGCTCAATATTGTGTTCCCCAATAATATTTCCGGTATCCTTATTGTATGAAATAATATCAGCCAAAATCTTAAAATCAGGATGCACAAGCTCGGCGTTTCCCGATGTTACCATTTCTTGCGTCACTTCATTATAATGAACACCTAGCCCCTTAATTGTAATTTTTTCCCCCATAGCTAACGATGAGCACACCCCTAAAAATAACCCCACCACGAGTGCATAGCGCCTCATTTTCATTAGCGCAACGATAACAATTCGGGCGACACCCAATAATCAAACCCCATTTTCGACATATGCTTTGGCCGATTCCGTCGCTGTTCCATATGAACAACATCCATAAATTCACTGGCTTTCTGCCAATAGGTGACCGCCAATTCCAATTGCGATTGCTGATAAAATAAATCCCCTAACACAATATAAAACAATCCATCTTTACTTAACTGTTTCATCGATTCTTTAATGCATTGAATGGCGTGATCAATGCGCTGATCCTGCCAAGCACATAAACAACTAATAAACCATGAATACGGACAATGAGGAGCTAATTGTTCCGCCATATCTCGATGCTCATTCGCCCGGTAAACATCCCCTTCAAGCAAGCTTAAAAATGCCAAATTAATATGTGCTACATGAAACGAAGGATCCATTTGAAGCGCCAAATTAAATGATTCACGCGCCGCCTGATACTGGCGTTTAATGCATTGTCGGCACCCATCATCATTATGTGACTGAGCAAACCCAATCACCTCAAAGGGGTGTCGGGATGTCTTTTTTGTGCTCACATGACTTTTTCGCAGTACTAATGAATGCGGGGTCTGCCAATGGCACCCCAAAATAACCAATCCATGGTGATTTAAAAATGTGTCTTGTCGTAATTTATCCACCATTCGTTCGGCATTTAAATACGCTTGATCATACGTTAATACCGTTTCAAATGACTGTAAAGCCGCTTCGGAATCACTCATCATAATATGGGCCAACCCCCGCCAATAATGGGCCGATTTAAGAATATTGGGGGATGTATGATGCTTAATTAAACGATCATTTAACTGAATCGCCAAATCATAACGCGAAGATTCAAAAAACGCCCGAGCCATCATTTGTTGGGCATGACTATACAAGGGACTATCCGCTGACATTTTCTGCAATTCTTTAATCGCGCATTCTGTTTGATCTTTGGCCAACAAAAAGCTTGCCCGCTGTAATTGATGATCGTCTGTTACCGGAGTGGCGTCATCCACGGCCAAATGATGATTCAACCACTGACGAAAGGTGATTATTTGCAGGGCCTCCACCTCGGGATGAAAACGTTGCGTTGATCGCAATGTCTGCAAATGCTGCTGGGATGCCTCAAATGCATTCATTTGATTTAAAATACCAATTCTTAGTAACGCCGATTCTGTTTCAAGCGGTGTACTTTTTAATGCGTCAAGCATCACGAGTGCCGTGTCATGATCCCCCACCTGAGAAATAATTTTCGCCATAATTAATCGGGCCTTCCCTTGAACCAAGGGATCCGTTGTTTGATCCATCAATAATTGAATATTATCTCTAAACCCTGTGACGTTCTCTAAATCTCCCTCCAAACACTGATCATAATATTGAAGTGCTTGAAGCATATTCCCTTGTTGATAATATCCATGCCCCAACAATTGACACACCACGGCATGATCCGGGTATGATTCACTAATTTTTTGTACCAATACCAACGCTTTATCACAATGAGTAGCCACGGATGGAATTAATCGTTCAATAAACGCTAATGCGTCAATATAGTCGCCGTTACTCACCATTAATTCTGACATTAAATATAAAATATCAGGATGATCTGGAAATGCTTCCAACTGGGTTTTTAAAAGGGCGATCACCACCGATGTTTGATTGGTATGATACGTCACCAGTGTGGCCAATTGTTGGCATCCTTCAATGGGCTTAAAGGCACGAAAATACAGCGTTGCTAATAATCGTCGAACCTGACTATTTCTTGGTATTTTCGTTAAAATTTGAGATATCGGGGCTACCAGCTCATCCGATTTAAACGGCGCTAACTCAATCAACTGAGTCAACACCTGACTGGCTGCTTCATAGTCTCGTTTTCGAAAATACAATTCTGACAATATCGTGTAATACCGATACTCGTCAGGAAACACTTGAATTAACTGACGATACAAATCAATCGCTTTCTGATAATTCTTTTCCTCCAAATACAATTTGGGCAATACCGTAATAATCGACGAAAAATAAATATTTTGAGCGATGGCCGCTTCAAACAGTCCTTTAACCTTACTTGCCAAAGGCGTTTTTGACGCTAATTTTGCCAAAAAATCATACGTGGGTTCATGCATCACATCGGTATCTAAATTATCTACCAATACATCATAGGCTTCATTCCACAATCCCAATATCACATATATTTTGGCAATAGTTAAGTATCGCATGGCTACCCATTCACAAGTCTCCGATGATTTATACAAAAAAATTAGTATTTCAATTCCACAGTCAGGGTTCGTTTGAATCCCCGATTTAAAATGATCAAAGGCTTCAAAAAACAACCCTTTTTTAACCAACGTCTTCCCCAATTCAATATGCCGCCATTCATTGGGCAATGGCAACGTGGCCGTAGTCATCGTTTAAACCCATCGTATAACAACATGCCCAAGCAAGGAAAAAAATACGCAATATTTGGAATCCAGGCACTTAAAAATGGGGATATCACCCCCCGCTTACCAATGGCGCGACAAATGGCCATTAAAAAGAAATAAAAACCAACCAACAATACCACCAAAACAATGGCCCAAATCACCCCCCACCAATCTTTACCGGTTTTAACAAAGGTAATTCAAAATGTGAGCCCCATTAAACAAAAAATAAAACATGCGGCTGGCAAACTTTTCTTTAAATGATACTCCACTTCCAACGCCGCCGTATTAATCCCCCCCCGATCCAATGTGGTGATTTTTGTTTTCAATTCATTTGAATCCATTTGACGCGGCGTTTTATGTTTCGTGTAAAACGATCCCAAATTCCGTTCAATATGAATGACGGTGGTATCAAAACGAGACATAAATTTTAAATCGCCCTCGGGATTCAACTCATGCACAAAGCCATCCGACAAAAACCAATTCTGTTCATCCCACTGCGCCGTTTTTGATGTAATAATTCGGGGAAATGGGCTACTCGATTTTTCAAATAACAATAAGTTTTTCATTTCACCGGACTTTATATCCATTTGTTCAATATATAAAAATCGATTCCCCACTTCTTTAAAAAATACATTGTTCACCACTTTGGGTGGGGGTTGCTTTCGAATCGAATGTTGAATTAACCGATCCGAAACCTGGTTGGCCCATGGCGTAACAAATTCGTTCACTCCCCAAGAAAACAATGCCGTAGACACGCCCATCAGGGCAATCGGAATAATCAACCGAAACACGTTTACTCCCGATGTTCGTATAATCGTAATTTCGTTATCTTTGGCCATGCGAACCAACAATAGCATGGTCGAAAAAATCACGGACATGGGCAAAAACATGACCATAATGGCCGGAATTTTATACACTAAAAGTCGGGTAACCACCCCCAACGGCACACCGGAATTAACGAAGAGGTCAACCAACGCAAAGATAAAGTCAACCAAACCAATAATAATGAACCCTCCAAGAGAAAACAAGAAGGGCCCAAAAAATTCTTTTGTTAAATAGCGATCAAGAATCAAAAACCGCCACATCGCGTGAATTAAGTAAGTTCGTTTTCGCGTTGCTCTGTACGGGTTCGACTAATAGCGGCTTTTAATTGTTTCTTGCGAGACTCCGATGGCTTTTCAAAATATTCTCGTTCACGTAATTCTTTTAATGTTCCTTCATTTTTTACTTTTCGCTTAAACTTTCGTAACAAAGAATCCACTGATTCTCCTTTTCTTTTTTCCTGGCGTGTCATTTAAAAATCACTCTCCTCTAGTTGAAGTGTTATAGCCAATAGCTGTAACTTTAAATTTAGATTATACGTTATCTTTTGAATAATTTCGATCATTTTGTCCAAAAACTGTAATTCTTTTTGATTTAACGGGCTATTTTGTGTTCCCAATTCATGCTCCCAAACCATTAGTATCGCTTTAATTAAGGTGGAATCATAGGGTAACGATTGAATAAATATAGTTTTAGCTAGTGGCGTCATGGCCAAAAATTCACGAGCATTAATATGCGTTATTTTTTCATTAATCATCGCCACAAGCGCGCTCATTCGCGCCTGTCGGTCCGACGAGGACTCTGGAACATAGTGGCATTGGCATCGTGACCTTACCGTGGTTGGAATGGCATATTTATTAAATGCCGATAAAACAAACACTGTGTTATTTGGGGGCTCTTCCAAACACTTTAACAAGGCATTGGCCGATGACAACGTTAAGGTCTGACATTGATGAATCAACACAACCCCATAGCCATCGCTCGATGCCCCATACTTCATTCGTGCTTGAAGCCGCTTAATAGCATCAACTTTAATTGAGGATGTATCTGGACGAATTGAAATAACATCTGTGGCCGGTTCATCATACGCCCCAGTATCAAGCGTTACATCCACGCCACGAAGGACTGAAGCCACAGCGGCCATTTGTTGATCATTCAATGTATCATTAGGGCCATGCAATAGCAGGGCGGTTGGCACGCGATCATTATTAAAAAACAGTGCTTCCCATCGATTCGGTGAAGCACCATTTGTCACAGCGACATCATTCATTATTATATGATATATTATATTTACAGATGATTGAAGAAACACGGTTTTACGACCCAAATGAACAGGTTGGTGATGAGAAAGAGTTTTCCTTACGTCCAAAAACATAGGATGATTTTGTAGGGCAAGCCAATCTACGCCCAAAATTATCGGTGTTTATTGAAGCTGCAAAAAAGCTGCAAGAATCTCTTGAGCATGTACTATTTTATGGGCCCCCAGGCTTAGGAAAAACATCACTGGCCAATATTATCGCTAACGAAATGGAAGGACATATCAAAATAACATCAGGCCCCGCCATTGAACGCCCCGGTGATTTGGCCGCAATTTTAACCAATTTGAGTGCTGGGGACATTTTGTTTATCGATGAGATCCACCGATTAAATCGTTCCGTAGAAGAAGTTCTTTACCCGGCCATGGAAGATTTCGAATTGGATATTGTGATAGGAAAAGGCCCCGCCGCCCGATCCATTCGATTAAATTTAGAGCGATTTACCTTGGTGGGGGCCACCACCCGTGTTGGGGCCTTAAGTGCCCCCCTCCGAGACCGATTTGGCATTATCGAAAAGTTTGATTATTACACCCCGAACGAACTCGGCACCATTATCGAACGGTCATCGGCCCTGTTAGACACGCCTATTGTAACAGAATCCGCCGGAATGATTGCCGAATCATCTCGTGGTACCCCCCGCATCGCCAACCGAATATTAAAACGTGTTCGAGATTGGGCCCAAGTCTATTCCGATGGCAAAATTACCACCAACGATGTCCGTGCATCATTGGATGCCTTGGGCATTGACCCCACGGGCATTGATCAAAATGACCGATTGTATTTAGATACCCTCATTAAAAAGTTTTCCGGCGGGCCAGTGGGGGTGGACACCCTGGCGGCCAGCATGTCCGAGGAATCCGAAACCCTCGAAGATGTTATCGAACCCTATTTATTGCAAAAGGGGTATTTGGACCGAACCGCCAAAGGCCGCATGGCCACCGACCTTGCGTACGACTACCTGGGCGTGACTCGTCACAAAAAAAACAATCAACAATCATCTTTATTTTAGGAGAATCATATGACAAATCGAACCGCTACCATTCATCGAAAAACAAAAGAAACCGACATTAAACTGCATTTAAATTTAGATGGCTCCGGCCAATCAACCCTTCAAACAGGCATTGGCTTTTTTGACCACATGTTAGACTTGTTCGCCGTACATGGATTGTTTGATATTAATATTGACGTTATTGGTGATCTGCACGTTGATGGCCATCACACAGTAGAAGATGTTGGGATTTGTTTAGGCCAAGCGATTAAAACCAGTCTGGGTGAATCTAAAGGCATTCGCCGATATGCTTCGGGGGCGTTTCCCATGGACGATGCTCTATGCCACATAGCCATTGACATTGGGGGACGACCTTTTTTAACCATTGACCCATTACCCAATCAATTACTTGGAGGTTTTCAAACGGAATTGGTCGAAGAATTCTTCCGCTCGCTGGTTCAACATGCTGGCATGAATATATTTATTCATTGGCCACATAAAGGTAACATGCATCATATTGTTGAGTCCCTATTCAAGGGGTTTGGAGTGGCCCTTGACCAAGCAACGCAACGAGACCCTCGACGAACCGGGGTCCCCTCCACTAAAGGAGTCTTATAATTGAGTCAATTATTCGATGCAAATGATGTCGCCATCGATCTTCAACGGGTATCAAGCCGAACCTATGATTTGTTGGCCGACACGGCCCCTGATACCATTGTGTTTGTAGGAATTTTAACCAATGGACTATTTTTTGCCAAACGCATTCAAGCCTTATTAAAAAAACAATCCTTCGTTATTGAATCCCCGGTCATGGGACTGGATATTTCCCTATACCGCGATGATGTTGGTAAGAAAGAAACCAATTACATGAGTGTGAGCACCGAAAACACACCAATCGCCCTGGATGCCAAACACGTGGTGTTATTTGATGACGTTCTATGCACGGCACGAACCGCCCGTGCGGCACTGAATGCAATCTTTGATTACGGTCGCCCTGAAAAAGTCAGTTTTGTCACCTTATATGATCGTGGGCATCGACAAGTTCCCATTGAACCCACCATTATTGGAAAAAAAATAACCACCCCCATGAATCTAAGGGTGAACGTCGGGTTTTTAGAAGTCACTGGCAGTGATCACGTCAATACAGGACCATTTGAATAATCACCCGCTCTCCCCCAAAAGTCGTTCATTGACCGCCGTCGAAACCAAACATGTCATTCGTCAACAAATTAAAGCCCGTATCGCGCACTTACCGCTGGCTAAAAAATTGGCCCACTCAACACGTATTCATGCCCATTTAAACGCATGGCTTTGCTCACACCCCGGCGGTCACATCGGCGCGTTTTTTCCCCAGCCCACCGAACCCGCCATTTGGCCAC
>JBMTIN010000041.1:0-9178 GCA_049437345.1 Candidatus Marinamargulisbacteria bacterium | reverse complement strand
TCTTCACTGTCTTTAGAAAATTTTAGCTCTCTTTTTAGTTGTGCAGAGGTCTTACATGATTGATCTGTTGGAAACTGTTTAAAAAACTGCTGAATCGTTTGATGTTTCATACTTTAATAGTACAAAATCAAAATATACTTATGTCAATGGGATAAACGGGTATTTTTAATTTCAAACGATTGATTGATCCACGGGTAATAGTAATCAAAAATATTATCCGTGTATACCAACGCCACCAATAACCCCAAAATAATGGCCGGTGCGAACGCCACGTACGATGTTTTGTCTTTTTTTTGAATATATAAAAAATAAAAGCCTAAAATACCCCCAATTAAAAATGTAAAATACAACGCAATGGCCGTCACCTGCCACCCCCAAACCGCCCCAATGCCAAGGCATAATTTAATATCACCCGCACCAAATGCATGCCGTTGACCAAATAAACGCATAATCAGTGAAAATACCACAAACACTAAAATGGCCACGCCCATTCCCTTCGCACTGTTCAGTGTTGTTTGAATCATCATCGAATAAAAAAAACCAATGCCAATTAAACCAAAGGACAATTCATTCGGAATAATTTGGCACTCAATGTCCGTAAACCAGCAAATGGCTAAAATAGAAAATACAATAAAATGCAGTGTCGGCGTCAGTGTGGTATAGCCAAAAAAATGAGTAAACACCATGGCCCCACTCGTGATAAATACCAGACGATGCCGCACTTTTTGTTGACGAGACAACGCGCCAGTCCTAGAAAACCATACCGTCACTGGATAATAACAAATAGATAAACATCGTCCGAATGTAAAATGCTGCCGCAAACGTTGATAACGGTTTTTTAAAGGTAGTTCGGTAATTAATACATTGAGTAAATACGATAAAATGAACATGGCATACACACTTACCAAACTATTTAATATAACAACCATGCATTGTTTATCGATGAAACACGTAAATGATTAATCACATCACGAATGATTAAGGATATGGGCAATAATCACCGATAATCATCATGAATTAATGATAAAAATAACGAACCTTATATTATTGAGTTTAATAATTTCAAATGGTTGTGTTGATTTAACACGCGTATTTGCTAACGCCGAGTTTGAATTAAATGATCCCCCGCCGGTCCCCAAAAAAAGTCAAAAAAAACCATTATTTGACCTATTAAATAATTCAGACACCCCCATGACTCGTCCCAATACCCCACCCCCATTAACAGCCAACCCTTTCTTAAAGCAACATCCCATACCCGTAAGTAAACCAAATATCATTCAACCCACCATTAAACCCGAAAACCTATTTGAATACAAAGTATCGGCAATTTGGAAAATTGATACTAAATACAAGGCGTTGTTATCCGGCCAAATCGTGGAAACCGGCGATAAAGTAAATGACATCAACGTAGTAAAGATCACACAAAGTCACATTACGGTGAAACGAAAAAAAAAACAACGACGATTTCGGATAGGAGCTATATTTTATGACTTCCAAATTTAAATGGATGGTTAGTCTCGTACTACTAGTATCCCTTCATAGCTGGAGTGCACCTCGATTAATTCTTAGCCAACCGGTCAATGAATCCATGACGGTGTCTACTTCGCCAATACGGTTTAAAGGCCGCGTCATGAACGGCGATAAACTAACCATTAATGGGGTAGACATCCCCTTAAATATGAGTGGTCAATTTGATCATTTAGTGCCGTTAACATCGGAAAATGCTAACCATTATTTTTTAATTGAAGCCAGTGACGGCAAACTCACAACCCAACAAAATCGGACCATTTTTTATGAGAAAGTAACCGGGGATAATCGTTCAAAAAATACGAAAAAAAAGCCCCTTATATTGAATCAACGCATGCCAGCATCGCACCGATCACTGAATCAAACGGAAGCAAAAAGCGAACTAAGAAAACGCATTGGGCCCAAGGTTCGTGGGTTTTATAATTTTTCAGACATTACACTCAGTGAATTTGTGTATTTATTTTCAAAAGAACACCAAATAAATATTATTAATACCGCCGATGCTAAAAAAACATTATCGATTGAATTGTCGAATATGCACCCCGCCGATGTCTTTGATGCGCTGATTAATTACTGGGGCACCCATTGGGTCATGAGCAATGGCATGATTCGTGTGGTCAAACAAGCACCAACACGTGTCTACACCTTAAATTATATTGAAGGGCCGCAACTAATCCAATTAATATCAGGGGTTATCAATATATCGAATATAAAAACCAACCCCATCGATAATTCAATTATCGCCCAGGGCTCTATTGAAGATTTGGATCACCTTCAACAATTAATCGCTCAATTGGATGTAAAGCCCAAACAAGTCTTAATTGAAGCGACCATTATTGAAACCAATTTTGATCTTTCCACGGTTATTGGGACTAAACCCACCAGCATTAAAAAAACCGTGGGGGATACAATCAATCCATTCAACCTTCAAACGCTGGGATATTCGTTTTCAATGAATATGTTCGAAAATAATTCAAATGTAAATATATTGGCCAATCCACAAATTTTAGTGACTAATCATAAAACCGCATCGATCGATACAGGCAATCAAACCGGTTACACCACCACCACCGTCACCCAAACAAGTACCATTGAAAATATGAACTTCTTAAATACGGGCATCACGCTTCAAATCACCCCCCATATTTCCGATACCGGTGAAATCTTGATGGAATTATCCCCCAGCATATCGGAAGGTCAAATTAATGGTAACAAACCCGTTAGTTCAAAAACATCAACCAAAACCAATGTGCTAATTAAGGACGGTGAAACCATTGTGATTGGTGGACTCATTCAAAAAAAGAAAACCAAAATTAAATCCAAAATACCATTTTTGTCAGATGTCCCCATTTTAAACTTATTTTTATCTCAAGAAGAAGTGGCCGAAAAGAAAATGGAGTTATCCGTACTTATTACCCCACATATTATTAAAGATTCCCTCAAAAATGATCGAGAAGCATACGAGTCCCAATGAAAAAAAATGAGAGCGTCGACCTTAAACATTTCTTAATTGACCCCAATGCCTTAACAGAATTGAGCACAACAACCATTGAGTCACATAATATTCTACCCATAAAAAAAGAAAAGAATGCCCTAATTGTCGCCACCAGTTCCCCGGAAGATTATGAATTGCAATCACTACTTGAAATGGAATCGGGCATGGCCATTACCTTGGTTAAAAGCGATCCCAATGACATTAAAGCGGCCATTTTATCCCGATTAAAAATTAAAACCATTTTTGGGTCCCTCGAAGAACCCGACTACGCCGAATTTAAATCCATTCATTTAGTGCAAGAACGTCGTGAAATTGACCCCAATGTATTATCAAATTTACCTGACATTCCCAAAATTCCCGATTTGGTAGACCTTATTTTATTTCATGCGATTTCTCACCAGGCGTCCGATATTCATGTGGATCCCGGCCCCGACGCTCTATTTATTCGCATGAGAATTGACGGGGTATTGCATATTTTTCAACAATTGCCTCTGACATTTATGTCCCCATTAATATCGACCATGAAAGTGTATGCCGGCATGGACATTGCTGAAACACGTATGCCGCAAGATGGCCAGGTTTCCGTCACCATTATGCAAAATAATACCGATGTGGATGCCAATAAAGATGTGGATGTTCGCGTTGGGTCCGTTGCGACTATTTATGGAGAAAAGTTAACTTTACGAATTTTAGATAGCCATAAAATGGACTTAAAACTCGTCAATTTGGGCTTTAGCGACGATCAACAAGCCACTATGGAAGAAATCATAAAATACCCACAGGGCATGTTACTGGTAACGGGCCCCACCGGTTCCGGAAAAACAACCACCTTGTTTTCGATTCTAAATCAAATTAAAGGCCTAGCAAATAACATTGTGACGATTGAAGATCCGGTCGAGTATCGCATGGATTGGCTGAATCAAGTGGAAGTTAATAATGCCATTGGGCTCACCTTCGCTAAAGCCTGTCGATCGTTTTTACGATTGGACCCCGATGTGATTCTGGTGGGCGAGATACGAGATACGGAAACCGCTCAAATTGCCGTTCAAAATGCCTTGGTCGGCACCCTATTATTGTCGACTATTCACTCCAACTCGGCCATTGGTACCATTCAACGCCTCATTAGCTTAGGGTTACCTCGCTTTTGGATTAGTTCAACACTCACCGCTGTTTTAGGTCAACGATTAGCACGTCGAATTTGCCCCAACTGCAAAGTAAAAACAACCCCCAATGCTCAAATGCTTAAACAACTCAAGCTACCTAAAACAAAAAAATACTACACGGGACGAGGATGCGACCTCTGTTTAAATACGGGGTATAGTGGCCGAACAGTATTGAGTGAATTATTGGTTATTTCAGATGATTTACGAAAAGCCATTGAACTTGAATCAACCGAAAGTCAAATTATTGATATTGCAATGAATGATGGCTTTAAAGGATTTCGTCATGATGCCTCTCAAAAAATCTTAGCGGGGATTACCAGCATTGATGAAGTATTCCGGGTGCTAAAAATACAATAATGTTCAAAAAAAATCACTTGATCACTCCATATAATGGTTTTTCAGTGATTGAACTTTTGGTGGTAATTTCTCTTATTGGGGCCCTACTAATTGTCGCCAGCCCATCGTTTTTTGGGTTATTTAATGGGCCATTATTGCGATACGATACCGAAAATATAATTCAACATATTCGCACGCTTCAATCGGAATCATTGGTCAACCATGAATACAACCAATTGGGATTTAATGATGGCACCAACACATACAACCATTGGGTCTATCGGCAAGGACAATGGCACCTCATCGATACCCTTTACTTAAATTCAGACACTACTATTCAGCATTTGGCAGGGCTCAATAATACTACCCATCTAATATATACACCCAATGGCCGTGCTCATTTATGCCCATCAAATATGGCCTTGGACACGTGTCTAGACACACCGTTCACCAGTACGGCCTCTATCCAAATTCAAAGCCATGAAAATACCATTCAAATTGATTTCTTACCCAATAGTGGGTATGTAAGCTATAATATTATTATTCAATAATATGATGAAATTAAAGGGTGCTAATTTTCTTGAGCTATCATTGGCCTTGGCCTTCGCGCTAGTCGTCATGGCCATTGCACTGCAATTGATTCAAGAGTCCACTGACCGTGTTAATCAAGGGTATTCATTTCATGCATATCAACGCACATTGTTTCAAACCTTCCTAAAATTAAACCACCAAAACGAATGGGTGTGGAACGACACTACGTTTGATATAAGCATGCTCACTCCGTCGTTTTCAACCACGCCAACCATTAATGTCACCCACTATGCGTATTCAAATCAACAATGGCACGAAACCCCATTGCCTCATGATGTCAAAAAAATCACCATGGCCATTCCCCAATCTCAAAAATCATTCTCTCTTTTTTTAGCCAGCCACCCAACCATTGATCATTTAAAGGGATGTTTAAACATTATTCAAACTGCGTTGGTCCGTTACAATGATCTATACCAATCGTACCCTCCCAGCCACCAGCTAAATTACTTAATTCAAACCCATATTTTAACGGAACTGCCCAATAATCCCTATACCGTCGCGGACACGTCATACAGCAATAATATGAATATTACCGACTGGCATTATATTAAAACATCGGATCAAATTACCGTGTATGCCTACACCCACCCGTCAATTCAATTAATTATTTCTATTTAATCTGTATTTTGAATGTTTTAACCCCATGTTTTTAGGGAATAACCCAACCAATGGGATGTGTAAAAATAATAACACAATTCCCAAGCAATGGAGGACATAGAATGCAACTATTTAAACAACGTTTATGGGGGAATATTGGGGTTGGCTTGATCAGTGGTATTACCGCCCTAAGTATGGCCGGAGTGGCCATGCAAATGGGGTATTCTCACTTTAAATTAAAAGCCGAAAAACAACTGCATATTCTAAATAGTATTCGATTGGCCACCGTGGTCCAAATTGGGATTGAAGAAGGATGGATTAATTCCCCCGATCAAAATGGGTCCATTACAATAAACTTAGCCGATATCGATGAAAGTTATCCGTTATCCAGCACATTAAAAAATCCTAGCAATGTGGACCAATTATATAATGCCAATTCCTTGGTAACCATTGAAAATAATCAGGGAAAACTGATATTTTATTGTGCATTAACCGATTATGATTCCACACATATCTATACCGACGATACCGTTAAAATTTATAATTTAACACTTGATAACATTACATTGAACTATGAGAATGATGCATAAAATAGATTAAAAATTTTCAATGTTTAAAGCCAACGGGATTTGGGCATATACCAAGCAAGAGTAAAATTGAAACAAGGGGGTGGTTGATACTGAGATAATGTTTAGTAAAAAAAAAGGGGGGGGAAATCATGAGTCTTAAATACAGACTATTACAAACGCTGAAAAGCAAAAAGGGAAACGCATTACTACTGGCAACCGCCGCCGCTATATCGGCCACATTTAGTGTCTACTTCTTTGTGTCGATTACAACCATGAGTAAAGAAGCTAAACAACGTGTGACGCACTTGTACAATGCTTATACCATGGGAATTTCGGTTGAAGGGAAAATCAATGGTACGGATTTAGATAAAACGTACTTTGAAGATAAATTACCTATCAACGAACTTCATGCGCTGGTAACACCATTTAAAAATAATGATTTTGTATCATTACAAACCATGGTGGATGAAATTGTAATTGTGGCGGCCGACGATCCAACCGCAACGGACCGATTGGGTGAAAAAACGCCATATGATTTGGAAAACTCTGGCGTACTTATTAAGTATATTGACGATTCTGGAAACGTCATTGCCAATGGCGCTGCCGATTCAACCAAAGTAACGGGCGTTCATTTATTTGTAAACTTGGCTGGAACACCTAATGCCGCAGACTTGGGTGGAAATGCCCCGTATGTGGATGGCGAGCCATTTTATTATATTTTAATGGATGACGCAACGGCTGGAACAGGTCAAGCTGTAACAATCGACACAAAATTTACCGACGGTATATTGTCCGCCATTGATGGTGGTCCACAGCCAGCAACATCGGTACTATTACCACCCGTCGCTGACGCGTAATTACCACTTTTCAGTATTGATTCTGCCGTGGCGTGCTACGGCAGGCTTGAATATTGTCAGGAGGATGAATGAATAAAATGGTAAAATTTTTTAAATGGTTTATTAATGAGGAGCGAGGAAACGCCTTATTACTAACAACGGCCACGGCACTCATGGCCACCATTGGGATCTTCTTTTTTACCGCATTGCGTCAAATGAGCATTAAAAATAAAGAACGCACCACCCATTTATACAATGCCAGTGTCATGGGCATGGCCATTGATGGGTATATTCGAACACATTTATCGACACTGCCCTACCCTAAAAATAAATTAGTAAATAATAATACGGCACAATTTAGTCCCGACGAGCTATCGCAATTAGTGAACATTGATAATTTTGATATTCTAAGCCTGGATGACCTTGAACAAAATGGGTACATTGTATCGCACGATGACCCAACCCCTTTGCGTGAATTAAACCTGGAACAAACTTACGACAAAAACGCCACAAAAATAAGGATTGAGTTCAAACTTAATGACGATAACAAAATTGAAGATATTTACTATCTGGTCAACTTGGCCGGAGCCGTTTACAGCAATAATAATGCCCCCTACAGTGCCGATGAGCCATTCTTTTATATTGTCAGCTTTACCGATGATATTGGCGATGGCAACTACGGAAGTTACGACTTGATTGATAATGATATCACACTCACAGATTCGAATGGGGTTCCCCTTGAGTCTATATTGGAAGCCAATGGCACCGCGCCCATTTTTCGGCAAGTGGTGCGCTTACCGGGAGATAGTACTTAATGGTATTTTACAAAAAAATTTATAACCGGCTAAGAAAAGCCATGTTTGAGTCACGCGGTAGCGCCCAATTATTGGCCGTGGCCAGTGCCATTGCCGCCACTATGAGCATTTACTTTTTTGTATCGCTAACAACCATGGACCGACAGCAAAAAGAACGGGTGGCACATTTATATAACGCGTATCAAATGGGAATATCAATCGATGCCTTAATTCAACTACGAATGACCACCAAAGGAGAAACCAATACGAGTCTTCAAGATAAAAATGGCAATGACCGATTTACTAAAAAAGAATTTCAAAAATATTCTCAAATTGAAGCGGATACCATTTATACCTTACAAAATCTATTGGATGATGTATTAATTGTTGATTCATACGACCCCACCGCTACACGTTTATTGGGTGAAAACACTTATTATGATCGTGATAACACCAAAATAAAAGTCATTCTGGATATGGGGATTGATAGCTACGACGAAAACGGCGATATTGTTAAAAAACTAGTGGGAGTTAAGTACTTAGTAAACCTTGCCGGGAACGATGCCTCCACCTACGAAAACATGACCAACGCCCCCTATGATGCTGGCATGCCCTTTTATTATTTGGTGGGTTTTTCAGACGATGCGGCGGGTCTCAATGAAAGTGACATTACCTTAAAAACACTGGACGGTGTAAAATTTGAAGGCGTACTGGATATTGCCACGAATGGTATTGGACCACAAGCAAAATCCGTCATTATTTTACCCACTGAATAACCTTCACACTAACGAAATTCTCACAATGAATCGATAATAATACCATTCTATGTCAACATCCATGTGGTACAAATTTCGTTATATTGATGCCAAAGGCTATAAAAAAACCGACACCTTAAAGGCGCAGTCCCTGCGTCTGGCCAAGCGATACGTGGTTAGTCGAAAATATAACGTGGTAATGATCCGGCGCATGTATTGGTTTGAACTCGCGTTAAATAAATTCAAAGAGACGTCAGCGTATCGGTGGGCATTTAACCCCAAATTAACACGAAACGAGGTGTATTGGCTCACGAAGGAACTGGCGGGATTCTTAGAATCGGGACTACCTCTTTTAAATTCTTTATATGCGCTCAAGGGGTTTAGCACATCCAAGCGATATCAAAACACGCTTCACCATATTATTTCCGATATTGAGATTGGCAAAAGTTTATCGTCGGCATTGGAACAATTTCCATCCAGTTTTCCACGCTATTATATTATTGCGGTAAAAAGTG
>JBMTIN010000040.1:0-9342 GCA_049437345.1 Candidatus Marinamargulisbacteria bacterium | reverse complement strand
GCCAGACCAGCCGTATTCTGTACAGAACTTCATTGACGATGTTCAAATGATTACATCTGATCATGCGCATACACCGTATATTATTTGTGGTGGATCGGCCATGTATTTAAAAGCCCTACTATATGGATATCGACCATTAAAGCGTCGCCCCATTGACCAGCGGCCCGAAGGGTCACCCCGTGAATTATGGACAAAATTACAACATATTGACCCCGACCTTGCCAACAAAACACCGTATCAAAATAAACAACGCGTTCAACGTTATTTGGAACTTTATGACATCTATAAAGCACCTCCATCAACATTATTTCAGTCAACCCCATTGAATATCGATAAGTACACCGTGATTGGCATATCGATTGAAAATACCGATTTAAAAGATCGAATAAACCAACGAGTTGACACTATGTTGGCCAAGGGTTTAGTTGACGAAGTGAGGGAATTAATGAAAAAATACGATGAAAAAACGGCAGGGTTTCAAGCCATTGGATACAAGGAAACCCGTCAATACTTGCAAGGAACAATTACAAATCAACAAATGACAGATCTAATTAAAAAAAACACATATCAGTATGCCAGGCGACAAATGACCTGGTTTAAGGCATTTGACCATGTTCAGTGGATTCAAGCAACCTAGTCTACGTATCAACCCATGGTTATTTGCGGCTCTGGGCGCATTGGTCATATCGTATATTGTCTATTCACCCCGACTCCCCCTTCGTTTAGATATCAAAATTGGCGATGTCTCAACGCAAACCATACGATCGCCTCAGTACATTGAATTTCAAACGAAAGAAGACGTGGCAAAAACCAACCAACTTCGGACCACACGCCGCAAACTGATCAAACCTATTTACGCAATTGATCCCACCATACAAAAAAAAATTAATGAAGATGTCATTTCTTTTTTTACCGATCAACAAAAAATACGGGCGGGTGAACGCACCCCCTATTCTCCCGATGCATTTTTATCGTCACCAAATAAAGCCCATTTGAAGCAATTATCACAAAACCAATTAATTGTGTTCGAAGCTCAGGTACTGACAACACTATCAACATTACTTCAAACCGGCATTAAAGATATCAATATATCAATTATTCAAGACCATGTTATAAGCGTAAATAAAGAAACTTTATCTCCCCAAGATATGGACTTAATTTCAGCTATTTGTGACCATTATCTGGTACCTAATTTAATTATTGATACGGATAAAACACAAGCCATTATTGACCAACAAATGAATGCCATTCAGCCATTTATCACCAGTTTCAAATCAGGGCAAGTTATTATTTCAAAAGGAGATATATTAAATGATTTTCATATGGATGTACTCAAAGCATTAAAATTATATGGATCAAAAAATAACACCATTAATTTTTTGGGGATTTTTATTATCACGTCGTTACTATTTATTCTTTTTGAGCGTTTTTTATACTTTTTTTACAAGAAGATGCACGAGAACCCCGCTACCTACACGCTATCATTTACATGGCTATGCTTAACATTAATCATTGCGCTGGGCATTTTTTCGTTACCTAATATAAAACACATTAATACATTGTACTTTTTAATCCCTTTGCCAGTCATGATTATTTTATTGTGTGTGTTGCTAACACCCAATATTGCCATGGTTTCGGGAACCATTACGGCCATCTTGATTGCTATCATGTATCAAAACAATCTATATATTTTATTATTTCTGTTCTTTTCAACCTGTACGACAACATTTGCTTGTCATCATATCTATCGACGGTCTGACTTAGTCATTGCCGGAAATATGATTGGGCTTATTAATATCCTAATTATTATTGCCATTGGTACCCTGAGCGATATCACCAATTTAGTTTGGTACTTATACAATGGTATTATTGGATTCTCAAATGGATTTATTTGCGCGATGCTATCCTTTGCATTTCTTCCCTATTTTGAAAGTTTATTCCGAATAACCACATCATTAGGACTAATTGAGACCGCAAACTTAAACCATCCATTGCTTAAAAAGCTACTATTAAATGCCCCAGGCACATATCAACATAGTTTAATGGTGGCTAATTTAAGTGAGGCTGCCGCAGAATCTATTGGGGCTGATGTTGTGTTATCTCGAATTGGCGCCTATTTTCATGACATTGGAAAGATGAAACGCCCCATCTTCTTTTCAGAAAATCAATTTTCAAATGGCAACCCACACGAAAACCTATCCCCAAGAATGAGTAAAATTATTATTGCAGCGCATGCCAAAGATGGTGTCGAGATGGCTCAAAAATTTAAACTTCCGGTGATTTTACAAGATATTATGCTAGAACACCATGGCACATCGCTCGTATCTTTTTTTTATGATGTCGCCAAACAACAAACCGACGATGATACCAACTCTCTTGAAGATGATTTTCGGTACCCTGGACCGAAACCACAGTCCAAAGAATCAGGGATTATCATGCTGGCGGATACTACGGAAGCCGCCATACGCTCTATTGAAAAACCCACACTCACTAAAATTGAAAATTTAATTGAAAAAGTCTTTATTATGAAAATGACCGATCATCAACTCGATGAGTCGGGATTAAGCCTAAACGATATTAAGAAAATAAAAGCCACGTTTTTAACCATCTTCAAAAGTATTTACCACTCCCGATTAGACTATGAAGAAGAATTATCCAAAATTATTCATCAGACCAAAAGCAAATTCAATGATACCTAGCCCAAAAACGCCCAAACTCTATGTCAATAATGAGCAAACGGATATGATCCAATTACCTATTAGTGTTGATAGATTTGCCCGTGAAGTCATCGCGCACCTTCAATTGGATGTGGATTATATTGATCTAAATCTAATGACGGCAGAATCTATTCAAGCCTTAAACGCCAAATATTTTGACGCCAATGTGCCCACCGATACAATTTCGTTTAATTTAACTCCCGACGATGCCATTACCGGTGATATTTACTTATGCCCAAGTATAATTCAAGATAATGCTCGACAATATGACAATTCGTTTTCAAATGAATTAAAAACGGTAATTATCCATAGCATTCTTCATTTAACTGGCATGACCGATGAAACACCCACTGATTTTTTACATATGAAAAAAACACAAGATACTATTTTAAAGGCATTAAAGTAATGCCCAACCCGCGCCCTCCTTACCGTTTTTTACACCGCATTGGATTGGCACTATTGGCCATAGGTGCCGCCATTTTAAACGAACGCCATATGAAAATCCATCTTGCTATGGGTGTACTATTATTGCTTCCACTGTTCATTATTAAAGTCCCATTAATTCATGGGTGCCTGTTAATTATTTTATTTGTTATTTTACTAATGGCCGAATTAATCAATACCGCCATTGAAGCCACTATTGATATTATTACACATGAGTATCACCCTAAAGCAAAATTAGCCAAAGATACTGCATCGGGAATGGTTTTATTGAGTGCGGGGCTCTTTGTAAGCTTTGGTATTTTTATTTATGCTCATGGCATGTATAATCTGTCTATAGGAGTATGGATTGGAAGTTAGTATATACAAAATTATAGGTTTTTTATTTTTTTTAGCACTATCGGGTGTTTTTTCATCGAGTGAAACCGCATTTACCGCCATTAATCGTATTCGATTAAAAGGTCAGTTTGAAAAGGATAAACCCAAACAAACTGAAACCGTTGAACGACTGATCGAAAAACCGTCCCAGCTGATTACAGCCATTTTAATCGGAAACAACTTCTGCAATGTGGCCTGTTCTGTTCTTGGCACAACCATCATTATTGACTTGTTTTCTAATTTACTAATTCAAAATGGGGCCTTCTTAATGCCCATTATCACCACGGTCATTGTCACAATATTATTATTGCTTTTTGGCGAAATCACACCAAAAACACTGGCATTAAAATCTCCAGAACGACTGGCGGTCATTTCATCGAAGTTTATTTCCCCACTCATCGTTGCCTTATATCCCATCATCGTAATTTTTGATTTATTTAATCAATTGATTAATCGATTACTGGGCACCAATGACCAATTATCAACTCAAAGCCTTAGCTTAGATGAACTTAAATTGATGCTAGATATTAGTCATGATGATGGTGTAATTGAAGACGAAAAAAATAAAATGTTAACCAGTATTTTTGAATTTTCGGACACTATTGTCCGAGAGGTAATGACCCCTCGAACGGACACTATCTGTATTTCAGATAAAGAAACGATTCAAAATGCCGTTCAATTAATTGTTACCGAAGGTCATTCTCGTATTCCTGTGTACGACGAAAAAATGGATAATATTATTGGCATTATTTATGCAAAGGACTTATTAACCGTATCCAAGGAATCCATGAGTACGAATGTTCGAAAGTTTATGAGAAACGCTGTTTTTATTCCGGAGTTTCAACCGGTTGAAAAACTACTCCAGCAAATGAAGCGATCAAAATCACATATGGCCATTGTTGTAGATGAACACGGAGGAATGTCCGGGTTAGTAACATTGGAAGATATTATTGAAGAAATTCTTGGTGAAATTCAAGATGAATATGATCAAGATGAAAAAAAAGAATGCGTGGAAATTCGCCCCAATGTATTTGATGTTGATGCCAAAATTAATATTAAAGACCTTGAAGATATTATTGATATTCCATTCCCCGATGATGACGATTTTGACACGTTGGGTGGCCTTGTTTTAAGCTTAAAAGGATCATTCCCATCAAAAAATGAAATTATTCCTTTCAATACCATTGATATCTTGGTCAAAGAAATAAAAAAAAGACGCATTATACGACTTGAAATAACCAAACATCTCAACCATAATACACCCTAATGGCACGAACCTTTTCTGACCGATTATTACTGCGTAAAATGAAACGAGTATTTCAACATCGTCCATTTCATGCCCAGGGAAATTATTTATCAAAATTAAGCAGTATTGCGCCGGAATGGTTGCACCAATCTCGAAAAAACTATCGCTATATTTATACCAATCATAAAAGCTATTGGCCGGATTGGGCCAAATCACAATTTACACCTCAAGCACACGCCCCATCAACAAATGAATATGCTTGTTTAAATACAACCTTTCAATCTGGGCTTAATTATCACCCCGATCAAAAAAAACATCCACCCATTCATATTAATGAAAATGGATTCGTTTCATTTCCAACTCGATACTGGGGCATTACATTCCAAGCCAGTCAATATAATGACCCCGCATTGCCTCTATTTAACAATAAAATGGGATTGAATGAATCCAAATTATCCATTACCGGACATAATCATTTATTCGGACTAAATATATCGATTGATATGGCATTTAATCAAACAACATTGCTACAGATCACGCTTCAAAATCCGACAAACACACCTATTCCAATTCAATTGCATACGGGCATTTTACCGTTTACTAATGATGGCGTCGGATTTATTTCGTCCATTCAATACACATCTCATCAACAATTCATTGTTAATGATAATGCAATTATATCGTCATCGGAGCAACCTAAAAATATTATTTGCACTGACTATAATAGTGGAAGTATTTTTAATGTCGCACATCAATGGGAAATGATTCTTCATGCACGTTGCTCACAAGCATTAGCCAGTGGACTAATGCTCTTTGAACATGACATCCCGGCCCAATCATCTAAAACGATCTCTTTTGAAGTTCACCACCTCCGACGTTTCTTAACCCCGTTACTCCCTTCTTTGTCCCGAGATACGTACCCTAAATTATCTTCGTATGCTCTATTATCACAACAGTCTAAAGATATTACTTTTCCCGTCGTCCCCCGCCGACTCAACCATATTAATTTAGGCCAAAGTTATTCAAAAAAACTGAATACCCTAATAAAAAATAATGATTTAACACACACATCAACCCATCCGTTAGAATCATTGGATGTAATCTATTATTCGCTTCAATCCCAATTACAATTGGGATATGACACAACCATTCAGCCAACATTATCTCATATTATTCAATGGAATCCACACAAAGTAACCCAACTGGCTATTTTTTCAGCTCAACAATGCACCATCATGCGTCTTATTCTAACTTATTCTCAATTGATTAGTTTTAAAGCGGACACAGAGATGTTTACCTCCTCGATTATTCTAAAATTACAAAAAGGGATTCAAACCGATCCCTTCTTAACGTTTTTAAAACGTCTTCGAATTACTCAATTTAACCATATTCTTGAACAATCTCAGGGTCATCACCTGCTATTAAAGCTGATTGTATTTTCAGTTTTACTAAATAAAATGATTCAATTTAAATGGCATACCCCCTCGATTTCAGCACATCATAAACAATGCCAACATTATATGACAATGATCTTTCATCAGACGGATATTTTAACCTCATTCATTACATCGTTTCATGAAAATACTTACCTACCATTTGGAATAAAAATATTGATTATCGATGTTTTTTTTAGGCGCTTGCCCACAACTTTAATGTATGATCAATCCTCAATATTGGCGGTTTCCCATATAAAAAACAGTACCGCACTTTCTACAAAAAACAAATTATTGGCCACTCGATTTCAACCCGACACCGATCAATGGAAAACACTGTCCAATTACCTTGATTATATTAACCCACTAGGCATACATACCCCCACCCCCTTTACCTATGATTCTTTTCATTATCACCCTAAAAAAACCCCCGTAGACCATCCTATATTTTTAGCCACTTTTTTTGATTTTCTGTTCCAAATACAGGATCAATCCTTGATTATAAGTGCCCCACTTTGGTTTTCAACTTGTCATATTGATTCTATTAAAACTATTTTTGGCACCATTGCTATTCAGTTAACCACAAAAGAAAATTCAGAAATAACGGTTCAACTGACCCATGCATTTCATTTCTCCCCTCAAAAAATTATACTCAAATGCCCACCCAATTATTCATGGGCCGGCATTAATACTAACGATACAATCCCAATTCATCATAATACGTTGACGGTTCCATTGAATGCAACAGTGATAAATATATTTAAAAATAAATAAAAAAACTTGTTTTTAAAAAAAAGCTGCCGTAAAGTAACAAGTATATATTATTTTTTAAGACAATACACTGTTATCTCCACTATTTTTAAATAAATATTTATTGGACAACACAATAATTAATTGTTAAAGATTGCCTTAAATTAATCGATAAATTAACCATTACGCTCACTTAAAGGAACACCTATGGCAAATAAAAAATTATTTGATAAATACTTAGACAACGAAAACCGATTGGATATCATGAAGCTTCAAAAGGCCACGCTTGTCGATTTGCACCAACTGGCTAAAAAGTTAAAGATTGAACAATATAACCAGTTAAAGAAAAACGAATTAATTTTTAAAATATTAGAAGAAAACCTCAGTGAAAATGGTCTTATTAAAGCTCAGGGATGCCTTGAGATTGTTCCCGAAGGCTATGGATATCTTCGCACAAATAATTATTTACCTAGTTTGGAAGATATTTATGTCTCTAATACTCAAATTAGAAAATTTCATTTACAAACAGGCGATGTTATTTCGGGTATGATACGCCCCCCTAAAGATAATGAGCGGTTTTTTTCTTTACTACGTGTTGAATCTATTAATTCAGAACCCCCCGAAAATATTACCACACGAACATTATTTACTAATTTAATTCCCGTTTACCCAGATGAAGCCTTAAAATTAGAGACAACCCCGGAACTAATTTCGGGCCGTATTATGGATATTTTATGCCCCATTGGAAAAGGGCAACGATCGCTTATTGTATCACCCCCCAAAGCCGGAAAAACATCCTTAATGAAAGAAATTGCCAATGCCATTTCTAAAAATCATCCTGAAATATTAATTAAAGTATTACTTATTGATGAACGGCCCGAAGAGGTCACGGATATGGAACGCTCTATCGATGGGGAAGTCATTTATTCAACATTTGATGAACCCCCCGAACAACATGTAAAAGTGGCGGAGCTTGTATTGGAAAGTGCACGACGACTGGTGGAAAGTGGCAAAGATGTACTTGTATTGCTCGATAGCATTACACGATTATCTCGAGCCTATAATTTAGTGGTACCGCCCTCAGGGCGAACCCTATCTGGCGGATTAGACCCCAGTTCCCTTCATAAACCAAAACGATTTTTTGGCGGTGCAAGAAAAATTGAAAATGGTGGAAGCCTGACGGTCATTGCTACGGCATTGATTGATACGGGATCACGCATGGATGACATTATTTTTGAAGAATTTAAAGGGACGGGGAATATGGAAATTCATTTGGATCGAAACCTCGCAAATCGGCGAGTATTCCCAGCCTTTGATATTTTAAATTCGGGAACCCGAAAAGAAGAGCTTCTTCTAAATGAAGAAACACTTCGAAAATCATTTTTATTACGTAAAAATTTGGATGGAGATCATGCAATGGATGAACTCATTAAACTACTCAAGCAATCCAAGTCAAATCAAGAGTTCTTAGACTCCCCTATATTTAGGGCTTAGCCCCCCCTATATTGCTTAGTAGCGATACGCCTCTGGCTTATAGGGCCCTTGAATGGGGACATTAATGTAATCAGCCTGATCCTTCGATAATGTCGTTAATACCGCATTGCATTTGTCTAAGTGCAATCGTGCGACTTCTTCATCCAAATGTTTTGGCAATACATATACACCGGTCTTATAATCATTTTGCACCAATTCTATTTGTGCCAATACTTGATTCGTAAACGATGTACTCATCACAAACGAGGAATGCCCCGTGGCACATCCTAAATTAACCAAACGACCTTCGGCTAACAATATAATGCTATGTCCTTCTGGAAAATAATATTGATCGACTTGATCTTTAATGGTTTCACGTTTAATGCCTGGGTATGCCTCCAATTGTTCAACTTGAATCTCATTATCAAAATGCCCAATATTACAAACAATGGCTTTGTCTTTCATTTTTACCATATGCGATAACTGAAGAACATCTTTATTTCCTGTTGTGGTCACAAAAATATCGGCACGGTCCAAGGCATTTTCAACAGTGTTCACTTCGTATCCGGCCATGGATGCTTGCAAGGCACAAATCGGATCAATTTCAGTCACGATAACCTTGGCACCGAAACCACGCATGGATTGCGCACACCCCTTTCCAACATCACCATAACCACAAACTACTACGGTTTTACCCGCAATCATCACATCTGTAGCACGTTTAATACCATCCGCTAGTGACTCTAAACAACCATACAAATTATCAAATTTAGACTTGGTCACAGAATCATTAACGTTGATGGCTGGAAACAATAATTTTCCTTCGTCATTCAATTGATTTAAACGTAAAACACCTGTGGTTGTTTCCTCTGATACCCCTTTAATATTTGCGGCAATGTCTGTC
>JBMTIN010000039.1:0-9345 GCA_049437345.1 Candidatus Marinamargulisbacteria bacterium | reverse complement strand
GTTGAAAACAGTGTAGTGCAATATTATGATAAAACGTGGGAAGAACATATACAGTTGAAAAAATCCATAGGTGAACTAGATGAGGAATTAAAAAAAGAAATACAAGAATATAACAAAAAGTATAAGAGTTATGAAAAAAAGACACTTGAATATAACGTACAGCGCGATTGGATGGAAAGTAATAAAGATCTAATAGCGGATTTATCATATTATCAAGGCAAGGTCGCATCTAGGGAATTTCGACAAGAAAAAAAAGATACATTGTTGGGGGAGTATGATAATCAAGATACATATTTTGTTAAGGCTAAATTGAGCCCTCAGGTTGCGTTATCTTATCTATACAAAGAAAGAAACTGGAAATATTTAAAGGAACAAATACCAGAGAATTTTCAAGAGGATGTGGACAGTGCGCGGGAATGGCTAAACAAACAGCTGAACAATGTGAATCAACTTCTAACGGAGGCTGGGGAATATTCAGAAAAATATCATAAGGCAATGGCTCAATTGAAAAAGGAAAAAGATAAGAATAGAGATAGTGACATGTTTTTGAATATATTTTTAAGCGATGACATTGTACATAATGCGTCATGTGACGCCACAGGGTATGTAGATATTGCATATCTGATGACAGAGGATGGTTATAGTACGTCAAGGGCCCACAATTTTTATATGGGAAACAAGAGAGGTGAGATAGATAATATCCCGAATGTGAACCTGAATAAGCGGGAAAAAGTGCCCAATGAATACAAAAACATAGAGGAAATTGATGTATTGGAAGGGACGGGTCTTGATCATTGGGGTGACCAAAGAAATAAGAAAGAGTTATAAAAGGAATAAACGCAATAGGTAAAATAAATATACATGAACTACCAAAAAAAGTTGAGAATGAAACAAAGGATCAAAAAGACAGGAGAATAAATGTTGAAAAAGAATGGATGGAAAAAAATAAGCCCCATTTTAAGGCGATCGGCAAAGCACTGTCTATAGACGTATTATTAGATGATGTAGAGGATGACATAAAAAAAGGTGTGTACAAAAAAGGTAAAATGGATAAAGCAAGAGACGGTAGGGAGATAAAAGATGTGAATTATTATGATTTTGATGTGATAGATGATTGGTGGAAATCAAAAAAAGAAAGTTGGGTAACTGTAAATAAACGAATAATATATGTAAGAAATGAATTGCAGAAAAGGTTTATGGACAATAGGGACGATGTGGAATACGAGGGCCAGAAATATAAGAATATTGAGTATGCAAATCAATTGCTAGCAAACATTTATCTGTTAAATGAGTCATTAACGGATATAGGAATGCAAGAGTATAAAGAAATAGACGAAAAAAGCAAGAAAAACATTTATAATCTAATAGAGGTACATTTTATAAATGACTACTTAACGGATATAGTGACATTTTATTTACGCCGTTTGATGGGGAAGCATGAAAATTTTAAAACAGATTTAGATTATAGACTAATGAGTCAGCATCCGGGGTTATTAGGCACCTTGGAAGATGAGCATCAGATACGAGTGCGTGGGGCTCATAAGGATCCGATGGCATTTGACGAAAGTGATGTAAGGTTATTTATAAAGGACGAAATGCTACAGATATTCGCAGGTCGGTTTCCAAAATTGGAGATTTAAGTGATACAGGTATTCTCTGGTCGCAGCCCCAGCTTAGATAGATGAACATATCAAATAATTTTTTGGGGAAAGGTAACTATTATCGGACATGTATTGATGTGGGAAGTGAAAGTAACATAAAAGGTAAAATCTATGATAAATTAAAACAAAAGATAAAATTGCCGGAAAAAAAAGTCGAATATAATAACCTGCAAAAAGAATTAAATGATTATATGAACTGGTTGAAGGATGAAAATGTTGGTCCGGGGCTAAATTTAAGGGCCCCTATTCCTGTGTCCTTACCTTGGCCACAATGCAAGAACCAAAGCCAAGGCAACTACTATGTACCGCCGGATGTTTATAGTAAACTAATTTTTACAGAATCTGAGGGCCTTTTAGCGTATTTTAATCCAAAAGATAAAGTGTCAGAATGGGGGCGTGCACAAGATGATTTGAAAAATGAAATAAAGAGATATGAACAAGGGGGAGACAATAATACAATACAAAAAATAAATGATATAATAGAAAAAATAGGTAATATCCCCGAACAGAATATATCAATAATAAATAAATTAAAGTCTATTTTTGATTCAAAGAAAATCGATGGGATGACAGATGCTAAATGGGGGGAATTGAATTATGATTTCAACAGGGCGATAACAGATGGTGGTCAACACCGAAAACTAACAGAAGTAATAAATCACGGATTGAAAACGCCACCACAGAAAAATGATAGTACAAAAATTTCAGGATCAGCGCCCCCGAATAATAAGGGCGATTTTAACAATAAAAATGAGACGCGTTTAAATAATGAAAAAACCATCCAATCAGATAAAAAAAAGAAGGTACAGCGGATGATATTTTCAAACTCAAAGAAACTCAAAGTTGAAGATACATCCAATTATGCAATAACGGACCTATCGGATAACGAAAAAATGATATGGGGCTATATGTTAGACGATGCGAGCAAAAAAAAACCTATAGACATAAAATTTCAACCGGGTCAGTCCTCCGCCAACTATAAAATAAATGATGAAAAATATTTAAATGGTAGTAATAAGATGGTGTGGAAACAAAATCATCTTAACTTTACGGTAAATAAATCAATATTCGATATAATGATAAATGTACTGAAAATGTTAATGAATAATAACGGGTCTTTGAGTGATTTATTAAAAAAAAATAATGATAAATCAAAAATCCTTGAATTGGTGTGCCAGGCACAAGGTAATAAAAACTTTAAATCTAAAATTTTAATAATAGAGCAAGTAATAAAAGACGGAACAAGCTATAAGGTAACGTCACGTCAAGATAATAATTCAAATGAATTATCTGAGATCGAAGAATGGAACGAAGAATTGTCGCAAGATAGAATATCGCCCCAAACGACACCAAGAAATAATAGTAACAAAAATGGTATTAAGGGGTCGGGCCCCGTCATACAGCGGTCTGTAAAAGTATTGGGTGTCGTAGACAAAATAATTAATAATAAGTCGTTCATACAGAGATTAAAGAATCATACGTCAGATATAAAAGCCATTGCCACTTCTGGTAATGTAAATGATCTTAAGAAATATCAGGACCGTAAAGAATATCGAGAGATGACCGTGGTAGCATACAAGTGGCAAATGGCGTTTAATGAAAGTAATAAGCCGTATACAGAATATAATGAACATATTCCGTCAGATTTATGGGTTGTATCTCAATATACAAATGAAGAAGATTATGTGAATCGAGACCAATATAATGACAAGGGCCTTAGCGATACAATAGAGAGCTTTAAAAGTCTATTAGAGCAATTGAAGGGCAAGGCTGAAAGTGAATTAGAGGTTTTAATGAATAATTTTTACAATCGGCTTAAAAACGTCACGGGCGTTTCACCGTCAGATAAGTTAAAGAGCCATCTTAGAATGATTGCAAGTAGAGACATTAAAAAAGGGGTGAAATATCAACGGAAAACTAATGGTGAAAAGGATTATTATTTGGTGAATAGCATGTCCACTGAACATTATGAGTATAGGCATGAATATGGTCATAAACTGGAAGAGGCCTATCCAATGAGTACGTTGGAATTAAGCGTATTAGAACAGGGCGTCATAGATGCGGAAAATAATTGTAAAAAAATAGAAAATATTAAAGTTAAAGATGACGCATTAAGGGATGCCATCAACTCTTTATGCGGAGCGAATAAATTAGAGTACCTCGGGGTTGTTGATTTTTTGGATGCGTATCACATAGAAGTAAAAATTCCCAAAAGTGGTAACGTAAAGTCATCGGGTGAAGAAGAGTTTTATATAGAAATTCCAAAAACATTGGCGGGTGCCGAATGCAATAAATATCATGTTTACACGAAAGGGAGCCATCGGTGTGTTTCTGACATACAGATATGTTTAAATGACGTTCAACACAATATTAATGACATTATTTTAGAAATGAAAAGTAACCCCGTTCAAATAGAAAAGCCGGTTGGGACGGGAAAAACAAAATGGGTAGAAGAATTGATGCGGCTGATTATAGCGCTGGGCGAAACCGTACATATTAGTGGTGTTCATGATCGGTCGGCTGGACAGCGCAATATGCAGAGTGTTGGGATGGGAGTAGCCCCCAAGAAAGATGATCAAATAGCACCCATGGCAAATATAGCAATAGGCTTAGGGGATCAGGTCGATAATTTTGAACGTTTAAAAGATAAAAATCAGCAATATCGAAAAATAATAGCCACAATGATCGATGATATCAATCATAACCAAGGGTGGTTTGATGCCGACGGTATTGGTCACCCACAACACGATACCATATTCGATCAAAAGGAAAAAAGTGAATTTAATGAGGCCTTCTCATCGAACATTCCATCGAGTAAAGAAAACAAATTTAAAGAAATTTGTAATACAAAAAATATAAGCATAAAAGAACGTTTAATCAATCGGATGATATATTTGGCTGGTGATAATTCAGATAAACAGAAGTGCAAAAATGTAATCGAAGCAATGGTAAAGTACTATTTATCATTTAACATAACCGTTGGGAACTCATTTGATTTTCCCAAAATTTATGATGTGATTAAAACATCACAAAATAGAGAAAAGATCAGCGGGAATCAAAATTTAAAAAAAGATTTATCAAAGAAAATAAGTGAATTAGGGGAGAATTATGAGGTTTTAATTAAAAAAATAACAGATGAATTAGAGACAAATAAAAGATTTCATGGGCAAAAGGATAAATTAAAGGATACTATTAAAGAAAAATTGAGGTGTAAAGATAGTAACGGTAAAACAATTGTTGAAAATTTGACATCTTTCAAACAAAGTCTCGATAATTTAGAATTGCAACAAACTCAGATTCAGCGTGATTTAATGGGGCCTGGCGGGGTGCTAACAAATATAAACAGTTATAAAGAGAACGTGGCTAAATATAATACCATTATCCAAGAATTGAAAAATAATAAGGAAGAAATAGAGTTTAAAATAAAAGAAATAAAAGAAGAATATCAAAAATTTTATTTGAAAACGAAAACATTTAAGGCATTATATTCAGGGAATAGTTCATATTGTGAAGAAGTACAACGCTGGGAGAACGGTGTTATAACATATATTAATCAAATAGATTTAAGCCTGTATACGGACATGGTATGTAGTGGAATAGATGAATTTAAAGTACTCTTCCAGAATCAGGAAATACTAAAGCAGCATTTGGCGTATGAACAAAGCCAAAAAACGAATTTTCCAACGTGTTTAAAACAAAATATATTGGAGTCTTTGGCCACCTGTGTAATGAATACAATCGTAAGTGTATGGGGTATAAAATTTAGTTCAGACGAGTATAAGGCATTGAAAGAGTTGCAACAGATCATGAAAATATTAAATAATAAGGGTGAGAATGAGGCTATTTGGATAGGAAATAAAAGGATATTAGAACATCAATTGGTAACGTTAGATGATAAGCTAAAAACCAAACTAAAAGAACCAAGGATAATCGATGAAGTGCATGAGGGGCGATGGGGAATAAAGCCAAGTACTATGGACCCATTTTCATTGAGTTCATTAATGCAGTATGTTGAGGATAATGCTGGAGAAATGGTTTGTTTTACAGCCACAGGAACACGTGATGTGGGTAAAAGGGTTACGTTACATCCACCAAGATCAGAGGACTTTAGTTTGCTACCGGGGGTAAATAATACATTGGAATCTATTGTGAAATCAGATGATAATAATGCCTTTTTAATAAACAAACTAATGGAACGCATAACAGTGGGCTGGAAAGCTCAAGAAGAAGCAGGCGATACACTCGGTGCGGGGGTAGTCGTTCATGCGTATAACATAACTGTGACGCCTGATAACATCTCGAACGTGAATAAAAAAATGAAGTTGCAGATAGCAGAAAAGGGTGAGTTTATACAAGCTCACTTGACACAAAAAATGAATAATATAATACGTTTATATTTACTAAAACGGTCAGAAGTCGAATCCAAATCACGTTTTGAAGGCATGTTTATAGGCAGTAAATATTATAATGTAGCCAACAATATAGTCGTCAAGAGTCAGAGCCCTAACCCGTTGACAGCTGAAAAATTTATACAGGAAGAGCCTGATTTTCAACAGTTATTTATTAATGGAGGGGAATATGAATTATATAATCAGCAAATTAAATGCATGATAACCAATGTAATCAATTTGGTTGATGGTATGGTGGTTGAGCCATTCAAAACCGTCAGCCAAATAATAGAACAAGACGATCTTAAAAAAATTGTAAATAATGCCGTAGATGGGATATTTCAACACTTGATAAAAGGTGTCTACCCTTCGGTAATACATTCAAAAGACAATGTGTCGAGCAAATTCAATAACACTAATCCCGAGTATGCGGTGGCGGCAAGCCGGATTGGACCATGTATAATGTGTATCACCGATCAATTGGACACACATACCGTGCAATCACGAAATTTTACGTATGCTAAAAATAACATACAATTTATAAATAATAATATCGACAAATGGAGCAACTTTGCGAGTATATTAAATAATAATAATACCCAAGAATTGAAAGACTTTGCGGGTGTGGCAAATCAGTTTTTAGGACGTGTATTGAGAACAAACTATCGATTGGTAAACAGAAAAATAGTGCCAATAGGATATATTGAAGGTAGGGAATTATCCCCTGGTATCGTTAAGGTCTGTAATCAAACGCTACCACCCTTATTCGTAGGTATAGACAATCAAGCGTATATGGTTAATCCGGATATTATAGATGTGCCAGATAAAATTAAAAGTATAAGTGGTTTGACAAATAATGAAAAAGTTAATGTAACCAATGTGTGGGAAAAAGCAATAGATAAACATATGGACGATCGCGTAAAGGCACAACAGTCCATTATTATAGTATGTGAAGATAGCAATCATAAGACTGATGTAGATGAATTGATAAATAGATCACAAAAAAAACGAAATAGAATGGCAACAAATAAAAAAGGAGTTCATATATTAGCCTTGGATTACGAGTCACTGCAGGGCTTAATAAGTCGCGCCGCCAATAACAGCGCCGACTACAAAAAAAAGCAGCGATCAAAAAATATACTCATAAACAATGAAAAAATAAAAAAATCGGCAGAGGCGTTAAGGGATAAAATATGGTCGGAGATAAGTCCGGGAATATTAGGATATTTTAATGGTAGCTTTAGTGGGGGGAGGGCTTGGGAAGACCCGAAAAAAAATAGATTAAAGGCAGCCTTTTTATATAATATGGTTCGAAATAAGTTTACTTCGGAGGAGATCTATAAGTGGATGAACCGAATGTATAAATGGGAGAATATAGCGAATCAACCAAAATGGGCCCGAAGCGATGAGGAGGTAAAAAATAAAAAAGAGAAGTTTCATGGTAGTGTTGGTGCAAATATTTTAAAATATTACATCGACCTATTGTCAATTGGATCAAATAAAATAGAATGGTTAGCGAGCGATAATGTTGTGAAAAATTTATCGCCACAGGCCATGTCCCTTGCAATATTTTATATAGAAAAATTAAATAATTCGAGTAGTTGTAGCTACAGAATAAATGACAATTTGTTAAAAGTGATAAGTATAATTAGCCAAAAAATAGTTGACTTAATTGATGATGAAGTTAATTGGGAAGATAATAATAGGAAAATAAGTAATTTAATTAATTTTAAATACATAGATGGGTTTTTACGTTGGGAGATGTCACCAGGTATAAAGGCTGAATTTATGGCAAAAGTACTCAATTTAGAGGGGGGGGAGCACGTAGACTGGGGCCAGCTAATGGAGGCGCTTAAAACTGAGGATGATGTGAATGGTATAATAACGGTGTTAAATAAAATAAAAGGATTGGAAAAGGGGGATGATAACGTCAATTCGATACTACTATACGTTAAACTAGATCCAAAAGATAAGCCGGGGTATATAGAGTTAGCAAAGAAAGTAAATAGTCAGAGTCTTCGACTAACATGGATAAAACAAAAATTACTTACGGAGATAACACCTAGTCACATGACGACTATAACCAATGAAATGGTATACGACATGGTGAGTAATCCCTTCATAGCAACGCTTTTTAATCAAATATTGAGAGATACTTCGAATAATCATAGTTATGACTGGTCAACCATATTAAGTTTTTTTGAAACATTAAAAAATCAAAGTATTAAATATGATGATATTTCGGCATTTGGTTATATGGCTTACAAACGGTACAAGAATAATTCACAAGGTATGGACAGGGCTTTAGCTCTCTTGAAATTGATGAACAGTAAAACATTTAAAAATACAGAGGGAATCATGGCCTTTCTGGATTGGGTCACTTCAGAGGATGGTAAAAATATACATAACTCTCACTATTCAATTTTAGTAGAAAAAATGACAAGTGGATCATGGGGCGATAGCCTAGAGCCGTATCAAAAATTGTATGAAACCATTTATTCAAATAATGATATAACGGATGCTCAGCGCCAGTGGTTAATAGAAAATCAAGATGCATTTAAGAATATGGCTGCATCGAAAGACTCATTTTCAGCGTGTTTAAGTCAATGGATTGATTATAAGATTGAAGGTGAAAAGTTTAATAACTTGATAAGTGCAATAGGAGCTGGGTTAGTGACACGTAAAATACATATAAGCGATCTAAATTTTTCTCAACCTTATAGCGAACTAAGAAAGTTATTGTTCAGTATTTATATTGAAAAGAACCAATTATCTAAGGTTCTGCTGGATAGTATATCTAACTGTATAACATCAATGGAGTCTACGCAAAATAACCCGGTGGATTTTAATGCGCAGGCGGTGGTAATGAGTTTATGCGAAGAAACTGATTTGAATAAAATAAAATTGAAACCGATCACCGATTGGTTAGTAGCGGGTGTTATGTGACGTGCATGATTTGAATAAATAGGTGTTTTCACATAAACTAAACACTTAATGAGACACCAAAAAACCCATGGCATCGGTATTCGATTTTTATCCCAAAAAACCATCCATCGCATTTTAGTATTTGCAAAACAACTGAAGCAAAAAAAAGTCGTTCTTAACATGTCGAATAAAACCGTGGCACATGTATTTTTTGAGCCATCCACACGGACTCGACTATCCTTTGAAATGGCCACTCATCGGTGTGGGGCCACGCCCATGATTCTTGATGTTAAACACAGTTCATTAACGAAAGGAGAATCGTTAATCGATATGATGCGTAATATCGAATCATTGGGGGTGGATGCCTTAAT
>JBMTIN010000038.1:0-9371 GCA_049437345.1 Candidatus Marinamargulisbacteria bacterium | reverse complement strand
GTTGAACCATGGTTCGCGTGGATGTGGGTATTTCATGGTTCGCATCTCGCGGGCATTCATTCCATAAACGGGCCAAGAAAATGGCCATATTATTGAGCGCTGATCGATGGGCCAACGATGCCCACTGGGGATGAATATTTTGAGATGATTCATCATCATTTTCTCCAGTGCATCCTCTCCATAGGCGGGCTAAGAAAATAGCCATGGCATTGAGTGTCGATAATGGCTCATGGTTATTAATATTCCGCCAAAGGGCCACCAATCGTGGTAGGTCTTGGCACGTAATGGCCACGGTACTGATAGCATTCGGGTCATGAATGGATAACCAATACTGTGGTCCTACATAGCCTGGTGCATTTTGAGCTTCAATGAGTGATTGCACGGTGTGGGCATTGAGTTGGTTGGACTGTAAATTAACGCGTGCATTTTGCAACGCCGTTCGGGCGTCAGCACTCAATTCAAATCGAACCAGACGATTATTATTAAGCTCAAGCTCATTCAGATTCGTGAGGGATTCAAAAACAGTCGGAGGAATCGTGGTGAGCGGATTATCATTAATCAAAAGGCATTTCAAATTTATGAGTGATTGGAAGATGGTGGCGTCTAAGTTAGTGAGTCGATTTTCCCTAATACTTAGTCCTTCTAAATTTTGAAGGGATTGAAAGATGGTGGCATCGAGCCTTTCAATTTTATTGTGACTAAGATCAAGTATCCTCAAATTCGTGAGGGATTGAAATAGGTTGGCGGGTAGGTTTTTGAGCCGATTGAAACCAAGATTAAGCCGTTCCAATTTCGTGAGGGATTGAAATATATTGCAATCTGGAGTGGTGACTAAGTCAAATCCCATAAGATTAAGATCGGTTAAGTTCTTGAGGGATTGAAATATATTGGCGGGTAGGTTTTTGCGCCGATTGTAACTAAAATCAACATCGCAATTAATATTGTAACTAAGATCAAGTTTTTTTAGTTCGGGTAAAAATAATCCGATATCGGGGGGGATTGCCGTTAGTTGTAATCCCGATAAATTCAATGTTGTTTCGTTATTTTTGACGGCGTTAACGATTCGATCCACGGCCTCAGTTCGGCGTTCATTGGGGGTGCCCGACAATACCCATGTTTTATAATAGTTTATGATTTTATTTGTATCATTTTCATAATGTTTTTTTATATTATCGGGTAACGATATCAATTGATTTCCGATCAATTGAATGTCGTTTAAATGCGTTAGTTGATCAATCATGGTTTCATTCACTTGTGTTAATTGATTGTGACTAAGATCAAGCACGTTTAATTCCGGTAAAAATAACCCAATATCGGGCGGTACCGTGGTTAGTCCCAGATTTGATAAATTCAATTCCGTCTCGTTATTTTTGACGGCGTTAACGATGCGATTGACGGCCTCGGATCGTTGTTCATTTGCCTCGCCCTCAGCTATCCAGCTCTCAAGACGGTTGCGTAACGATATTGATGTTTGAATAATACTCAGTCCGTCTTGAATTGTCTCATTTAATGACGGTGTTCTTTTGTATATATCGCATGTAATATGGTCATATTCTTTTAGCTCGTTGTGTAAATTTGCACGGTGAGGCAATGCATAAATAGCATCACTCAATGCCTTACAATTATTTTTGAATGTCTGGCCATCCACATAGTACGTGTGGTTTTTAATGGGCAATGGCAACGGTAAACGGAGATCTTGCATTAAATTCTTATAAAACTGGTTAATGCCCGTATGTTTTAACGCCCCTGAAAAACAGGTGTTGGGTGATGTTATTTTTTGATTCGGACGTCCTTGTGATATTGATGGCATTCTTTCCTCCGCTTAATATTTTTATGATCAATGAATTTATTATTCCATATTGTTTATTTTTTTTTAATTTAAATGAATCAAATGATTTTTTGTGATGGTTTTTTATATGGGGTAATATTAACGATTTTTGGTTGGTTCTGTCATTTAATTTGTACTAGGTTACATGTCCGTGTTTATACGATTTTAATCTTATGGGCCTCGTCCTGCCTTGAATCAATTCTTTTCAACTGATACTATTTTGGTATGACAACGTCAAACGAAACATTGGATTTAACGGATTTAAAAAAGCCGATTCGTTTGCCGTCGTGGTTAAAACAATCAAAGGCGAAATCAAATGCGACACGGAAGTTGTCAAAGTGGCTTGAAAAAGAGGTTCCAAATTCAATCTGCCAAGAAGCTAAGTGCCCCAATCGAGGTGAATGTTTTTCGAAAGGGGTGTTAACTTTTCTTATTCTCGGGACGGTATGTACTCGAAATTGTGCATTTTGCAGTGTGAGACATGGTCGTCCCATGCCCCCCGATCTGTCAGAGTTGAATCAGATCATGCATGCCATTGAAACCTTGAACTTACGGTTTGTTGTTTTGACGTCACCGAATCGGGATGACTTACCCGATGGTGGGGCGAGTCATTACGCCACCATTGTATCGAGCATTCACGACAAGTACCCCAATGTGAAAGTAGAAGTATTAATTCCTGATTTTCAGGGAAATACGGACGATTTAGATGTTGTATTGAGTGCCAATCCCGATGTATTAAATCATAATATTGAAACCGTACCATCGTTATATAAAGGGATTCGAAAAGGGTCTCTGTACGGTCGATCGCTTGATGTTCTTCAGTATGTTAAAGATAAACAACCCCGTGCATTGACTAAAACAGGGGTTATGTTGGGGTTGGGGGAGACCCACGATGAACTTCTTCAAACGTTTGATGATGTCGCTGCTCGTGGGGTGGATATTTTGACGTTGGGTCAGTATTTAAAGCCCGGAAAAGATAATGCCGATGTCATGAAGTATTATACCCCCGATGAATTTGAACAGTATAAAACCTTGGCCGAGTCGGCGGGCATTCGATATGTTTTTTCAGGCCCATTGGTGCGAAGTTCTTATTTGGCGGAACATGTATTTGAGGATATCGTGGCTGTATCAAAATGATTCAAGCACCGGCATTTTTTGGTCTTTTATTAACTTTAGCGTATGTGTTAGGGGCCATTCCTTTTTCGGTGATTGTGGCCAAACTTAAAGGGGTGGATTTGAGACAGGTGGGGTCTGGCAATTTGGGAGCCACCAATGTGTATCGCGCATTGGGGTTGCCCTATGCTATTTTGGTATTTTTATTGGATGCGGGGAAGGGGGCCTTGGTTGTTTGGTTAACCATTCAATCATTTGCATCGCCATTGTTATTTGTGATTATTGGGTTCACGGCGGTGATTGGGCATACATATAGTTTGTTTTTAGGGTTTAAAGGTGGTAAAGGGGTGGCTACGGCCGCGGGCGTTTTTGCCGTGTTAGCCCCACAACCATTATTCATGTCATTGTTTGTGGTAATGGTGGTTATTTTTGTAACTCGAATGGTATCCGTGGGAACATTGGTTGGTTGTTTCCTATTGCCACTTTTAATGCACCTAAGCGATACGTCATCTGTGATTTTCTACGCCATTTTACCAATATCACTCTTTATAATTCTTAATCATCGATCCAATATTGTTCGCATTATAAAAGGCACAGAAAATAAAATAAAATGACATCCGTTGCCGTAATTGGTGCCGGCGCATGGGGAACCACCATTGCGAGTATTTTGGCGGAGCAAATAGATGGGGTTAAATTATGGTGTTATCGGGAATCATTGGCTCAGGAGATCCTGACTCAAGGTACTCATCACCGATTGCCTGGGGTTCAGTTACCCTCCAACATTATAGCAACAACTCACTTTGAGGATTGTTATGATTCCGATATAACAGTGCTGGGGTTATCGTCAGCGCAGTTGGTTCAATATGATCATACATTGGACTGGTCACGTATGCGCCGTGTGGTGGTATTGGCCAAAGGCTTAATTGACTCGGATCTATTTATTTCAGATTGGCTGGCTCGTCGATTTGAGGGTGATATTGCTGTATTATCGGGACCTAACCTGGCCTTAGAAATTGCACAAAAAAAACCAGCGGCTACGGTGGTAGCATCTAAAAATGATGCATTTTCTCGGGAATTACAAGCATTGTTAAGTCGGTCGTATTTTAGGGTATACACCGCTTCCGATGTTCGAGGTGTTGAATGCGGGGGTATTTTTAAAAATGTATTTGCGATTGCGGCGGGGTGTATCGATGCCTTGGGGTATGGTCAAAATGCAACTTCGGCATTAATTACACGAGGTTTGGTGGAGTTAGGGCGATTATTTTGCCATTTTAAAGCAGAGGAAACAACATTGATGGGATTATCCGGGGTCGGGGATCTTATTGCAACCTGTGGATCATCTCAGTCTCGCAACTGGCAACTCGGCCATGCGATTATTTCAACGCCCAATCGGTCCGATTGGTTTCAATCGAACCGGGGTGAAACCGAAGGCATTCGGACGCTTCAATTATTGATTGATAAAGGGCTTTCCAAATCCTTAAACTTACCGATAATAGATGCGATTGGGCGGTTATTATTTGATGAAACGGTGTCTCCAAATCTTATGATTCAAACATTAATGGAAAGAGGTTTAAAATCCGAGTTCGATCCCCTCATTTAATTCGTTTTTTAGTTGTGACATTGATCAGTGATGTTGTGGCGCTTTCAGCCACCTTCCTTGGGGCTTATATTGTTAAGTTTAAAGTGCCATTTATTACAAATTATTTGTGGGATACACAATGGGGCATTATTTATCATCACGCACAAGTTGAGCCGTATATGGCATCGCTATGGCTGGTATTAATTATTTCAATGGTATCTTTGTATGCGGCGGGTGCCTATCAGTCTCGTTCGGGGATACTGCCTGAATTTGATGGGATCATTTATGTTACTAAGGGAATGGGGTTGAGTGTGGGTAGTTTAATTATTATTCAATTTTTTTATCCCATTTTGCCGGGATCTCGAACCGTTATTTTGTACTTTTTTATATTAGCATCCGTTGTTTTGGTCCTAATTCGATGGGGCGTGCTTCGGTTAGAGCGATATTTTTATTCGAAAGGGGTGGGTTTGAGGCGGGCGGTCATGATGGGGACCAGTGCTTTGGCCCAAGATATGGTGGAGCGAATGATTCTTTACCCATCCTTGGGGTATTATTATGTGGGTACTTTAGATGATGCACCACCAGAAAAAATGCATTTTCATTTAACCAAACGATTCAAATTATTGGGAACCGTAGAGGCCTATGAGCGACTTGCGAATGAGCATCATATTGATGCCATTTTTTTAGCGAAACGGGATATTTCAAATTCGGTATATCGAACACTAAGTCATTACTGTATGGATGTGGGTATTGAACTTAATGTAATGACCGAACCCATTTTAGATACCCCCTTTAAAGTGTTCCGGACATTTGATGGGATTCCGGTGGTATCGACAGTTAATTTGAAGGGGCGGTATGTGGAGCGATGGTTAAAACGTTTATTTGATATTATTGTGGCCGCATTGGCCTTAGGGATATTAAGTCCATTATTTTTGGCCGTAATGGGCTGGATTCGATGGGTGTCTCCTGGGTCAATGGTGCCCGATGCTGAAACCACGTCCGGACCTATTATGGTAAATGAGCTGGGAGATGCTCGTTACATTAAGGGCGGACAGTGGCTGCGTCAGTTTTCAATTGATGAGTTGCCACAATTATGGAATGTATTAAAGGGGGATATGAGTATTGTTGGACCCCGTCCAGAACGCCCCTTTTTTGTAGATAAATTTTCAAAAACCATACCTTTATTTTCAAAAAGGCACGTGGTACCGGTGGGTATTACGGGGTGGGCACAAATCAATGGACGATCAGTATTAACTCGTCGTCCCGAACATAAAATAAAATATGACTTTTATTATATTAATCATTGGTCATTGATATTTGATATTAAAATATGTTTAAAAACATGTGGCGTGGTGTTTTCTAGAGAGGCCTCGTACTAGTGCATATGGCGGTATTTGGGGGGGGCTTTGATCCGCTCCATAATGGGCATGTTGATATTGTGAATCATGCATTATCCGTTGTTCCTTGTGATCAATTGATGATTGTACCAACGGGGCGTCCGGTACATAAGCCCAATGCTTATTTTTCGAGTGACATACGATTGGCCATGTTGCAATCTGTTTTTGGTGAGAATCGACGAATTATTATTTCGGAATATGAGCTAAAAAAAACATGCGTGTCATACACGATTGATACGATTCAATATTTATTTCGTGAGTATCAAGTACAATCGATGACATTAATTGTCGGATTTGATCAGTTGTATCAGTTTCACCGATGGCGTCAGTATGAACGCATATTAATGAACGTAAATTTAGTGGTTTTATTGCGACATGGGATTGATCATGATCGACTTATTCATATGTTTCCAAAAGAATTGGTTCCATTTAAAGATCAAATTACCATTCATGACATGACGCCTACCCATATTTCATCAAGTAAGATTCGAATTATGTTACAGAAAAAAGAATCCATTGAAAAGGTCGTGCCAATGCCTGTTATAGATATAATTAATACGGTGTTGGAATAGAACGCTTCGCCGTCTTAAAATAAAAAAGCCACGCATAAAATATGAGTGGCTTTTTGGTTTGTAATGATGATCTTAAATAGAACTTAAGTCAGATGCTAATTTTTGTTTAACACTGGCCTTTGATTCAGGAAGCTCATTGATGGCTGATAATGCAATGGCCTTGAGTTCGTGAACGGATGTTTCCGCACTCAATTTTGATAGAGACCCGCCACCATGAGATAACTGTTGATTTTGAAATTCCAATAATTCAATGACACGATTTTTTTCTTTAATAATTTGGTCATGAAATTCCTTTGAAATATACTGATTTATTTCGTCAGAAACATAGGGTTGCTTCCCTTCATCTGGATAAGTGAATCGTCGATATTGTTCACCGTATTTTTCTACAAATTCGGTCAAACTATTTTCAGGAATGAAACATTTGACATTTCCTTTTCCTTCAACACATTCGAGAAGACCTTCTTCAATGGCCTGCTCTAATTTGTATCTAGAAATCTTTGTGTACCTCGCAGCTTGATATAGTGTAAATTTACGCATTAATACCCTCAACTTTTTTATTTTTTTGGGAGTTAAAACAATGATACAATATATGGAATATGAATTACAAGTATTTTCATCAACCAGTTTTAGTAAAATATTTAATGATGCATTTTAATGTGTCAAATTCATCGGTTATTGTTGATGGTACGATGGGTTTTGGAGGGCATGCTGAGGCGATATTAACACAGTACCCGGATGCTATTTATTATGGGTTTGATAAAGACCCCTTTGCGATTAAAATGGCTTCGGAGCGGTGTCAATCATTGGGTGATGTAACATTGATTCGCGCCCCTTTTTCGCATATTTTTCAAGAAATTACGGAGCGTGGCGTAATTCCCACGCATATTTTATTGGATTTAGGGGTATCCTCATATCAAATTGATTTGTCAAAGCGAGGCTTTTCGTTTCAGATGGATGAACCCTTGGATATGCGCATGGATGTGGATCAGTCATTAACCGCGGCGACCGTTTTAAATACATATTCAAAAGAAGCTTTAATTACGATTCTACGTGATGAAGGAGATATTCGCCGACCGGAACGATTGGTGGATGTTATCATCAATACCCGGCAGTTGGCGCCTTATCAAACCACAGGTCAATTAAAAGAAGCCGTTAAAAAGGGGCTGTTTTCACGTTCTCGTGGGCAGTGGATAGCGGATGTTACGCGGGTATTTCAGGCGATACGTATTGCCGTGAATAATGAAATGTCTGAAATTGATACCTTTTTGAACGAATTATTAAGCCACACGAATATTACGGTTGGGGTTATGACATTCCAGCCCAATGAGGACCGCCGTATTAAGCGATTTGTTAAACAACATCAATTGGAAGTTGTTACAAAAAAGCCACTTCAATCGACGTACCATGAGTGTAAAAAAAACCCACGGGAAAAATCCGCCAAATTACGTATCTTTAAGGTATAGTTGACCTTTGGTTTGAACGCCTTTTAGTGGGTGTTTAATTAAGTAGTGTTCAAACGGAATAATGGTTTTAATGGGCTGGTCATGAACATCGGTTATTTGAGCCATGTCAATGGCTCCCTCGGTGTCATCGGGATTGATACACATGATTTCAAGTGGATGTTTGGTGATAGGGGTAAAAAACAGGAGAATGGTGCCTTCTGTTTTTGAGCTGGATACAATTTGCCCAATGGGTTGTTTTTTTTGGTTTGTAAAGGCATCATTTCGCCAATCATAATCCGTGTTGTTGGATAAAAAGAAGCTGGGTTTTTGAGGTCGGTTAGACGCGGTCTTTAGTGCTTGAACATACGTGTTAATATCGTCGATAGAAAGATCATTCAAATGGGTGTAAAGTGCGATGGCGGTGCGCCAATAATTATCGGATTCACCGCGGGCATCAATTAACCACGTTAGCGTAGGCATGGCACAAAGCTTATCTCGATATTGGGCCAAACACCGATGAAAATGCGCCATCATAAAGTGGCCATGCTCGGTATCCAAAAAGGTGAATGTTCGGCCAGGAAGTTCGGGGTCATTTGCGTTGGTTCGCCATAAGGGGGTTTGAATATCGGTATAATGATTTTTTAAAAACCGTCGACGTGCGTATTGAATTAAAATAGGCCCTTGAACAAATAGTTCAAAGGGGGGCGTTTTGACTGTTGGGTGCATTATTTCTTGCATGACACGATAGGGCGTTTCATGGTTGAATGTTAGGCTGCTGACATGATGTTTTAATGCCATTGAAATGCCACGTTGGTTTTGCATGCCTGTTTCATGATTTAAATGGATACCATGGTCTGGAAACTGACAGTGAAGCCATTTGGCCAACCCCAGATCCTGAATTCGGAATCCTTTAAATAGAGGCGCCAGGTGTTGGGTTTGAATGTTGGATTGAATAATGGTAAGTTCAGAATCGGTATATAAACCATCCAAATTTAACCACAACTGAGCGCCGTTTTGAACCAATGCTTGAAGCTCGTTGTAGGTCCAATCATAGGGAGAATGCGATCGAATAGAGCAAAATGGCAGATCAATAATAACATGATGGAGGGGGGCCGCTTGAATAATTGCCCATTGACGGGGGTGTTCAATATACGTTGAAATCATGGGGTTTTTACCAAAATACCATGTTCTGAAACCGGGTGGTGCAACCATACATGTTGATTGGGGCCTACGTTGGTGAGTGTTTGCCCCGTTAACGATTCAAATGCCAATGGGATTTTTTGAAGTGATTGCCGTTGAGGTGTTATTACATAGACATTATCGGATTTTGACTATTGTTTTTTGGTTTCAAGTAGCGATTTTGTGGGGGTTGTTTTTTTAATGATTCCCAAAAAATCCAATGATTTTGAGTACCCATTCCAATCATACGAAATGGAGTCA